>CAZJGM010000006.1:0-49616 GCA_964545675.1 uncultured Lachnospiraceae bacterium
GGAAACATTGAAGAAAAAGTTTGCAAAATTCGATCGTCTGTTTAGTCAAGAGACGGAAGTTTATGCAACCTTCAGTAAAGAAAAAAACTTCCAAATGCTTGAAATAACAATCCCAGTTGGTAAAACGATCTTACGTGCTGAGGAACAATCCGAGGATATGGTAACGGCGATTGAGCAGGTCGTTGATAAATTGGAACGCCAGCTACGAAAACATAAAAGTAAGCTGCAACAAAGAAAACAAGAAGGATCAATCCGATTTAATCTAGAAACTTTGGAGGAAACCGAAGAAGAAGAAGTATTTAAAGCAAGAGTCGTACGGACAAAGAAATTTCCCGTTAAACCGATGATGGTAGATGAAGCGACCCTTCAAATGGAATTAATTGGCCATGATTTTTTTGTTTTCCTTAATGGCGAAACAGGTGATGTAAATGTTGTCTATCTTAGAAAAGATGGGAATTACGGTTTGATTGAACCAACCTTTTAAACTTAAACTAAAAACACCCCTTAAGTGAGAGGCTTGAGGGGTGTTTCGTGATTCAATCAAATCGATATCTTAAAATTGTGATTATCATAAATAATTATGAAATTTACGTATAAAGTTTTGACAGAAGTTTTCTTTTGTTTTAAAATAGGTTTATACAATGGAGTTTGCTTAAACTCCATCAGATGAAATAATTTTTAAGAATATTGAATAAATAGTGGGGTTTAAAAAGATGCTAATAGTAATTGCTGTTATTATAGGGTTTTTAATCGGATTAATCCGTAAAGGAAGCCTTAAGGGATTAAAAGCAAGAAAAATATCTTTACTGCCAATTGGCTTGCTCGGGGTCATATTACAGATTTTTCTTCATTTTTATATGTATACCGGTGGAATCGGATTAATTGATCCGTACATAGAGATTATTAATTTTGCCAGTTATATCTTAGTGCTGGTCATGTTAGTCTTTAATTTAGATGATTTTTGGGTTATTTTGATGGCTCTTGGGATTACGGCAAACTTTGTCGTTATCTTTATTAATGGTGGGCATATGCCAGTGGCGGAAGTTGTCATGAATATTTTGCCAAGTGATTTTGCTCAATCGATCACAGATGGCAACAACGCCCTTTATAGTGTGGTTGCCGATAATACCTTACTAGGATTTTTAGGGGTGATCATTCCCATCCCCATTCCTTTTTTACCCTTGATCATGAGTTTATATGGAACAGTGGCTGGCCTTAGTCCCGGCAGTATTGTAGCACTTCTTGGTCTAATTGGTTTTATTCAGTATGTCATGCATAAAAAGAGGTCAATAATCACCGATAAAAACATGGATTATCTAGAAGATGAAGGAATATTTGGCGAAGGCGACGAGAGTGTTGAAAGTGTCTCAACCAATGAAGTTTTGTCTGATGATAAATTTTATCAGGATATTGCTACTGGAAAACCGATTCGAGGGGATGTCGAGGAAGACCTTTTTAGCCAGGAAGAGGATATCTTTAATGAAGAAGCAATTGACTACGATGAATCCCCAGTTCAAGTCGATAGCGCTGAAACACGAGTCATTCCGGCTGCTATCGATGAGTCTGAAAAACAGGAAATAGGAACAGAAACGGAAGAGATTGTCGTTATCAAGGATCCGACTGCAGAAACCAAGGTTATGGAAGCTGTTGATGATGCCAGCACCAAGGTCTTAAGTAATCTTCAGGAAGTGGGAACCTATGTGGCGAAAAAAGACAATAAAGAACTTGATTCTGAAGATATTGAAGAGATTTTAAATAGTGATGAAGCCGGATTCTTTACTAAAAAATATTATGAAGAAAAACTGGCCATGGAAAAAGAACGACTGGAATTAGAGAAGCGTGAACGAGAGCTAAGTCGGGTTGCCCAGTCGATGATTGATGCCAAAGCCTCTCCCCATGCTCTGCCTGAAACAGATTTGCGGATTGTCGAGAGTTTTAGATTGACCGACCTTGACCAACCCTTTGTCCTTCGCAGTGAGAAAAATCCTTATGAGACAAAAGCGATTATTGATGATTATGAGGGGAAAGAAGAATTTACCGAAGGCGATATGCTGAGTGTTTGGCAGCGGCTTAATCAGGAAGATGAACGAAAAAAGGCCAAGCGTCGCCAAGAGGCCATTAAGCAAAGTACGACAGAGACAAGTGTTTTTTTAAAGCCGTCTTATCCTGAGGAGATTGGTATTTCATTAAAAGAAATAGAGGATATAACTGAGCCGGAAATTCAAATTGCCATCGATGATGAAAAAAAAGAAAAAGCCACTAACAAGATGTCAAGCGAAGAAAAAAGTGACTACCAGCAAACCATTGAAGAGCGAAAAAAAGCTGGCTATGAGCTGGTTCAATTGAAACTCGATGGCAAAGATGTTGCTTTTTGGCGGAAGAAAAAAGGCAGTGATAATAGGTCAGAAGAAATAGACAGTGGTGACAAAGAAGAAGTAAGTAGTGATACCGACAAGGACTAGCAGCTTAGCTGTTAAGAAGATAATAAGTTCTACTGGAATTGAATAGGCCCTAGGAAATAGGTCTTAAAAGACTTAACCGATGGCTTTAGTAATTTCCAGTAGAATTTTTTTAGCTAAAATAATTAAGAAATCAAGCGAATGACCTATTTTTGAACAAATTTCAAAGAGATTATGATATAATATTTTTTATGGCACAATCAAAGATGAAGAATAGGAGTGAATAATTTGGGATTATTAGATCGAATATTTGATAGCAGTCGAAAAGAAATAAAACGTCTTCAAAAAAAGGTTGATCGCATCTTGGCTTTAGAAAGTCAATATCGGTCAATGAGTGATGAGGATTTAAAGAATCAGACAGACCGCTTTAAAGAACGTTTAAAAGCAGGAGAATCTCTCGATGATGTGATGGTCGAAGCCTTTGCAACAGTCCGCGAAGCAGCTGATCGGATTTTAGGCATGCGGCACTTTCCAGTCCAATTACTGGGTGGCATGGTCCTTCATGAAGGTAATATTGCCGAGATGAAAACAGGGGAAGGGAAAACCCTTGTTTCGACCTTGCCAGCTTATTTAAATGCCCTTGAAGGAAATGGCGTTTACATCGTAACCGTGAATGATTATCTGGCCAAACGAGACAGTGAATGGATGGGTCAGGTCCATGAATTTTTAGGCTTAAGCGTCGGTTTAGTCGTTCATGGCTTATCCTTTCAGGAAAAGATTGATGCCTATGGATGTGATATTATTTATGGGACCAATAATGAATTTGGCTTTGATTATTTAAGAGATAATATGTCTTCAACCAAGGACCAACAAGTTCAGCGGGAGTTAAATTATGCGATCATTGATGAAGTCGATAGCGTCCTAGTCGATGAAGCCAGGACCCCCTTGATTATCTCAGGAAGTGGCGATAAAAGCACCAAGCTTTATGAAATGGCTAATAGTTTTGTTAAAACCTTAAAGCCTGATCATTACATCAAGGATGAAAAGGCAAAATCAGTGATGATGACCGATGAGGGAATATTAAAAGCAGAAAGCTATTTTAACTTAGAAAACCTAGCTGACATGGATAATATGGAGATTTCTCACCATATTAATCAAGCTCTTCATGCCAATGTCCTGATGAGTCGTGATCGTGATTATGTGGTCAAAGACGGTGAGATTTTAATCGTTGATGAGTTTACCGGTCGCTTAATGCCAGGACGACGCTATTCCAACGGCCTTCACCAAGCGATTGAAGCAAAAGAACGGGTAAAGGTTAATCGGGAGTCAAAGACCTTAGCGACCGTAACCTTCCAAAATTATTTTAGAATGTTCAAAAAATTATCGGGAATGACCGGGACAGCTAAGACGGAAGAAGATGAGTTTCAGACCATTTATAATTTAAATGTTGTGACCATTCCAACCAATCGGCCCTTGATCCGTGAGGATTTAAATGACTTGGTTTATAAATCAGAAAAAGGAAAGTTTTTAGCCGTTACCGAGGAAGTCAAAAGACGGCATGAAAGTGGCCAACCGATCTTAATCGGGACAATTTCCATTGAACGGTCGGAATTACTTAGTGGTTTTTTAAAACGTTCGGGAATTCGTCACAATGTCTTAAATGCCAAATATTTGGAAAAAGAAGCTGAAATTGTGGCCAATGCCGGGCAGATGAATGCTGTAACCATTTCAACGAATATGGCTGGTCGAGGAACCGATATTGTTCTTGGTGAGGGGGTCAAAGAAGTTGGCGGTCTTCATATTCTTGGGACCGAACGCCATGAGAGTCGGCGGATTGACAACCAATTAAGAGGACGATCTGGTCGCCAAGGAGATGAAGGGTCATCGCAATTTTTTGTATCTTTAGAAGATGATTTGATGCGGGTCTTTGGTGCTGAAAAAATTCAAAATCTGATTGATACCCTAGGCATGGAAGAAGATGTTCCAATAGAGAATAAGATGTTAACAAAAGGGATTGAAAACGCCCAAAAACGGGTTGAGGGTCGTAACTTCGATATTCGAAAACATGTTCTTCAATACGATAATGTCATGAATCGCCAACGGGAGATTATTTATCAACAACGCCAACAAGTAATCGATGGTAAGGATATGGAGGGCGAAATTTGGGAAATGACCCAAACCCTAGTCAAGGCCTATGTTGATATGTATACTGGTCAAGGTCAATATTATGACGATTGGGACCTTCAGGGTCTAAAAAAACAGATTGAAGCCAATGTGCTAGTTAACAATAAAATTACCTTGCCCGAAAAACCAGAAAGCAAAGAGGAACTAGTCCAAGTGATTCTTGAAAAATGTCAAGCCGTTCTCGATGATAAACGCGAGAAATTAGGAGCCGATCAATTGCAGGATATTGAACGGGCAATTCTCTTAAGAAGTGTCGATTCAGCATGGATGGAACATATCGATAATATGGATCATTTAAAACAGGGGATTGGCCTTCGAGCTTATGGCCAAAATGATCCCGTTAAGGAATATACCAAAGAAGGCTTTGATCTCTTTGATGATATGGTTATGCGGATTCAAGAAGAAACAGTTCGCTATCTCTTTAGTATGGACATTAAGATTAAGGCAAGTGAACAAGCAAAAGTTGTTGATTTTGGAGAAATAAAAACCAATGAAAACCAAATTGAAGGAAAAATGACGACTAAACAACGGACAAGTAAAAAAATAGGACGAAATGAACCCTGCCCATGTGGGAGTGGTAAAAAATATAAAAAATGTTGTGGAGCCTAAGGCTGTCTTTAAAAAGGAAAGGATGTGATAAGCATGGAATTATATGATGAAAAATTAGTCATTCATGCGCTTGAAAAAAAACTGAAAGAATTGGGGAACTCTCTTTGACTTGCCCTTATTAAGAGAAAAAATTGCTAAATTAGAAGATCAAACTAAGCAGCCTGATTTTTGGAATGATCAAAAAAAGGCTCAATTTGTTTTAAAAGAATTAAAAATCTTTCAGCGAAAGCTTGATTGTTATGATCAATTAACTGAAAGCTTAGATGATGTTTTTCTAATGGTCGAATTGCTTGAAGCGGGTGAAGACTTTGATGATTTCCCGCAAAAGCTTGATCTATTAAGAAAACAAATTGATGAATTCCATATTGAAACCTTATTATCAGGTGAGTTTGATAGCAATAATGCCATTATCTCCCTTCATCCTGGGGCCGGAGGAACTGAATCTCAGGATTGGGCCGAGATGCTACTACGAATGTACACCCGTTGGGCCGAGAAAAAAGATTATAAGGTCAAAACATTAGAATTGCAAGCCGGGGATGTGGCCGGGATTAAAAGCGTTACCCTACTGATCGAGGGAATCAATGCCTATGGTTATCTAAAGACTGAAAGAGGAGTCCACCGTCTGGTCCGGATCTCACCCTTTGATTCCTCAGGCCGGCGGCATACCTCCTTTGTCTCCTTAGATGTGATCCCGGAAATAGACGACAAGGTCGAGATTGAAATTCTCCCAGAGGATTTACGAATTGATACTTACCGGGCCAGTGGGGCTGGCGGCCAACATGTTAATAAAACCGATTCAGCGGTTCGCATCACCCATATACCGACTGGTATTGTCGTCCAATGTCAAAATGAACGGTCCCAGCATCAAAATAAAGAGGTTGCCATGCGGATGTTAACGGGGAAATTAGTTGAAATTATGGAACAAGAACAAATGGATCATATCGATGATATTACAGGCGACTATAGTCAGATTGCTTGGGGGAGTCAGATCAGGTCTTATGTTTTTCACCCTTACTCAATGGTAAAAGACCATCGTACTGACGTCGAAGTGGGCAATGTTCAAGCCGTGATGGATGGCGAGCTAGATGTTTTTATGAATGCCTATCTCAATGAAATCGTCGAAATAAATTAGTCTTAAGAAGGTTGGAGGAAATAATGGCAAAAACGTATCAGGAAATCAATAAAAAAATTGCAAGTGGCCAAGCAGTCGTCGTTACGGCGGAAGAAGTGATCGCAATTGTCAAAGAACGGGGCAGCAAAGAGGCCGCAGAATATGTTGATGTGGTAACAACGGCGACCTTTGGGCCCATGTGTTCGTCAGGGGCCTTTCTTAATTTCGGACATTCCGATCCACCGATTCGGATGGCTGAAATTTCCTTAAATAATGTTGAGGCCTACGGTGGTTTAGCGGCTGTTGATACTTATCTTGGGGCAACCCAGCCGTCTTCAGACCAGGGCTGTGAATATGGCGGTGCCCACGTGATCGAAGATTTAATTGCCGGGAAATCGGTTCATTTGGTTGCTAAATCCCCGGGAACCGATTGTTACCCGCGGACAGAAATTGACACCTGGGTTAATCTAGATGACCTAAACGAGGCTTATCTTTTTAATCCCAGAAACAGTTATCAAAATTATAATGCGGCCATTAATACGGCCTCAAAACGCCTTTACACCTATATGGGAATTTTGCAACCGAATATGGGAAACATTACCTATAGTACATCTGGTGAATTAAGTCCCCTACTTAATGATCCCTTGATGCGAACCATTGGTATGGGGACACGAATCTTTTTTGGCGGGGCCAAAGGCTATGTTTCATGGATGGGTACGCAATTTAATAGTGCCTGTCCCCGTGATGAGAAGGGCTATCCAACAACACCTGGGGCAACCTTGGCCTTGATTGGCGATATGAAAGAGATGGATTCAAAGTATATTAAAGGTGCTGTTTATGAACGCTATGGGACCTCGATGTTTGTCGGCGTGGGTATTCCGATTCCCATTCTCGACGAAGAAATGATCAAGATGGTGGCAGTCGAGAACAAAGACTTAATGACTAATTTGATTGACTATTCAGTACCACAAAAATCAAAACCGGTTATTAAAAAAGTCAGTTATGCTGAGCTACGCAGTGGCCAAGTCGATATTGCTGGCAAGAAGATCAAGGCCGCACCCATGTCGAGTCTTAAAGGAGCCAGAGAAATTGCCGCTGTCCTTAAAGCTTGGATTAAAGACAAAGATTTTTATCTTCAGGAACCGATTGCCCAGTTCCCAATGAAAAATACGGTTAAAGGACTTGAAATAAGGGAGGAGAAAAAATAATGAAGACAAAAAAACTATTGCTCTCTTTTCCACAAGGGGCTGCTGGTGAACCGGTTGCCATGGAATTAATTAAAAGCTATCATCTTGACTTTAATATCTTAAAAGCCTTTATTGATGATAATATCAAGGGGACCCTTTTATTAGAGGTCAAAGGGAATGAAGAAGATATTGAAAAAGGTATTTTTTATCTAAGAAGACACCAGGTCGGGGTGCGTGAAATTCGCTCGATTGTTGAAGTTGACCAGGATAAATGCATCGCTTGTGGGGCTTGTACAGCAGTTTGCGCTGTCAATGCCCTAGAAATGGATGCTGATTGGAATTTAGTTCACCACGATGATAAATGCCTTGAATGTATGCTTTGTGTCCATGCTTGTCCAGTTCGGGCCATTCATTCTGTTTTCTAATGCCCACCTATCAAGAGCGGATCTACCGCCAGCAGATGAAGGCCGATGACCTTTATTATTTTCAAATAAAAGAGGATCAAACTGATCTTTATATTGGGGTGGATAAAAAGGCACTAGACCTAAAAAAAATAGTCTTAGCTGAAGTTAAAAAGCAACGAGAAGCCATTTACCACTATGAGCGGTCCCATCCAGGCTTTATTCAGGCCCTTTCGCCACTAGCTGATAATCCCAAAGCCTTGCCAATTATTAAGGAAATGCTCCAAGCCGGCCGTCAAACCGGTATTGGCCCAATGGGAGCGGTGGCTGGTGCCATGGTCAAACAAATTGGGCAAGTAATTAGCCCCTTTTCAGATACTATAATCATTGAAAATGGCGGCGATCTTTTTATTCGCTCGACCAAAACAAGACGCATCTCACTTTATACAAAAAACCCTTACTTTAAAGGCTTAGCTTTAAAAATTAAAGCCATGCCAAGCCTAGGTATCTGTACATCGTCAGGCACTCTTGGCCACTCCCTTAGCTTTGGCAAGGCCGATAGTGTTACGGTTATTAGTGAAAATCCCGCCCTTGCCGATGCGGCCGCAACGGCCTTAGGAAATCGCATTAAAGGAGCCGGAGATATTGAAGAGGGTCTTGCTTGGATTAAGAAGCTTTGGGGAATTAAGGGCGTGCTCGTGACAATTGATGATAAGCTAGGGGCGTGGGGAGACATTGAATTATGTTAAAAAGTGACCATAAAGTCCAAAAATCAGGAGAAAATAAATGAATTTAAGGGAAATTTTAAAAGAAAAAAGAATCTATTTAGATGGAGCAATGGGCAGTCTTTTGCAGAATCAAATTGATTCAATTGGCTTAATCCCAGAAGCCTTAAATATGACCCATCCAGACCTTATAAAGGATATTCATCGTTCCTATATGGAGGCAGGAGCCAATATTATTTTAGCCAATACCTTTGGGATCAATGGTTATAAGCTTAAGGACAGTACTTATGATGTCAGTGCCATGGTGAGGCTAGCAATTAATAATTTAAAGGAATTATCGCCTGATTTTGTCGCCTTAGATGTCGGTCCCCTAGGGGCCCTTATTGGTTCTTTAGGAGAATTATCATTTGAGCAGGCGATTGATTATTTTAAAGAAGTGATAAGGGCTGGCGACCAGGCTGGGGCAGATTTAATTGTGATTGAAACCATGAGTGATATCAGTGAAGCCAGGGCAGCTGTGATTGCCGCCAAAGAAGTATCAGGCTTACCGATTATCGTCTCGATGACTTATGAAGAAAATGGGCGGACCCTAACGGGAAGTGATCCCTTAACGGTTGTTAATATCCTCCAAGGGCTTGGTGTTGATGGCATTGGTATCAATTGTTCCACTGGACCTGAAGGGATGATCCCGATTATTAAGGAATTGATTGCCTATGCCAGTGTTCCAATTATGGTCGAACCCAATGCCGGTCTTCCTAAAATGATCGATGGACAGACAAGTTATGATTTAAGCCCCCAAGCCTTTTGCCAGGTGATGGTTGAAATTGCCAAGATGGGAGCGATGATATTAGGAGGTTGTTGCGGGACAAGGCCCGACCATATTCGTCAAATGATTGCTGCAACTAGGGATTTGCCAATTTTTCGACCAGAGAAAAAAAGCTTTACCGCCGCATCATCATCAAGCAAAACAGAGATTTTAGGAGAAGATATCCTTGTTATTGGTGAAAATATTAATCCAACGACCAATAAGGCCTTAAAAGAAGCCTTGAAAAAAGGAGATCTGACCTTAGTAGCCGATTTGGCCGTCCAACAAAAAAAAGATGGGGCCAGGCTACTCGATATTAATTTAGGCTTGCCGGAAATTGATGAAGGAGCAATGATGCAAGGAGCTGTCGCCCTTGTCAGTCGCTTAGTTGACTGTCCCTTGCAGATCGATTCTTCAAATCCTCAAGTAATTGAAGCGGCCATCCGGTCTTATCCGGGAAAAGCAATTATTAATTCAGTAAATGGCAAGAAATCATCGATGGCACAAATCTTTCCGCTTGCCAAAAAATATGGGGCCCTAGTTTTAGGACTGACCATGGATGAATCAGGTCTTCCGGATTCATCTGAAAAACGGATAATGATCGCCGAAAAGATGATTAAGGAAGCAGCAAAGTATGGCCTTGAGAAAAACCAGCTCCTGATCGATTGTCTGGTATTAACAGCGTCAGCCCAGCAAAAAGAGGTCCAAGAAACCCTTGATGCTGTTAGAAGGGTTCGAGATACTTACAATATCCCAACCGTTCTGGGGGTGTCAAATATTTCCTTTGGCCTACCAAGGCGGGACCTTTTAAACCGAACCTTTTTGACAATGGCCTTGCAAGCCGGTTTAACCAATCCGATTATCAATCCCGGAGATGCTGAGATGATCAATGCCATTAATGCTTTTCGGGCCTTGTGGGGCTATGATGACCAATGTCGGTTTTATGCCGATCATTATAAAAACAACGATAAGCTAGAAAAAAAAGAAATCATTCAAGATCAGGCTTTAGACCTTCAAACGATTATTGAAGAAGGCTTAACGGATAAAGCCAAGGCCGAGACCCAGCGACTCTTGCAGACCCAAAAGCCCTTGGAGATTGTTAATAGCGCGATTATCCCTGGTCTAGATGCGGTGGGGGAGGCCTTTGAAACAGGCGAGTGTTTTTTACCCCATTTAATTTTTGCAGCTGAGACAGCCAAAAAGGCCTTTGAAGCCATTAAGGAAAAAATGATGGCAGAGGGAACGACCCAAATGTCTAGGGGAAAGATTATCCTAGCTACTGTTGAAGGGGATGTCCATGATATTGGAAAAAACATTGTCAAAGTGGTTCTTGAAAATTATGGTTATAGCTTAATCGATTTGGGTAAGGACGTTAAGGCAGACCTGATTTTAGAAGCGATCATTAGCGAAGACGTTAAATTAGTCGGACTTAGTGCATTAATGACGACGACGGTTAAAAACATGGAGATGATTATCAAGCAGATTAAAGAAAAGTGTCCAGCAACGAAAATTATGGTTGGTGGAGCAGTCTTAACCAAGGACTATGCCATAGCCATTGGGGCTGATTATTACGGAAAAGATGCCAGAGAAGGGGCAAATATTGCCAAAGCAGTTTTTGAAAATTAGGCGTGTAAATACAGTTTAGTTAATTTTTTATTTATAAAATAATAGAAAAGTGGTGAAGAAATGAAGAGATGGCGATGTAGTGTCTGTAATTACGTTCATAGTGGCGAAGAGCCTCCCGATATTTGTCCAATTTGTGGGGTGGGATCAGAAAAATTTATCTTAATTGAAGAGGCATTAGACCATATAGCAGAGCAAAAAAATGAAGAAAAAAACCAATGATTTAGGTTTATTAGCAAAAAAGCCCTTAGTAATTATCAAAAAGCCCCTCTATTAGCAGAGGGGCTTTTTGTAATTAGAATGTTAGCATTTTTCCATGGTCCGGGTTGAGACAACATCAATGCCTAAACCAAGTAAATTCTTAATGACGACATCGCCCGTTTTAACTGGAGCCTGTACTTTAACCTTGTTAATAGCCTCCATCGCTTCAAAAATTTGTCCCTTGGGGATCGGCTCAGCCGTTTTAACAGGTAATCGAGGAAGCATGGCGTTTTCAATGACAACCGTTGAAGGAATGACACGAGTAGGGTTGGTCATTTCTGCAACCGCATACTTAGGGCCTCTCTTGCAGGCATTTCCTGTTACGTCAATAGTACCATCTTCTTTTTGTTCGACAGTCATTTGGCAGCCAACTGGACAAACAATACATGTCATTTCTTTTTTCATTTTTTTATATCCTCCACGACAAAACGAATTTCTCCGTTAGGGTATTTTTCTAATTTTTCTTTGGCAATTTTAAAATTCACCATTTCAGCAGGCAGTAATTTTTTTTCTCTCTTCTTGGCAATAATTTCGTCGCCTATATAAGCGTTGACAACCTTATTTTCAAAGACTTGGCGAACCCGCATGTAAAAGGTGATCTTGTCATCGATATTTTTAACCGTTACTTTTTGGGGAACCACATAGCTGATTCCTTCGCCATTTGTGGTCGTAAAGTTGGTTTCAGAATTAAGCTCGCCCTTGACAAATTGAGCAGCACCCTTACCGGCTAAAACGGATTCTTCACTAACATAGTCAACGAGATCATGAACATGAACAACATTACCACAGGCAAAGACACCAGGCATTGAGGTTTGCCTTAGTTCCCCAACAACGGGACCAGAGGTACGATTATCAATGTCAATATTAGCATTACGGGTAATTTCATTTTCGGGAATTAAGCCAACGGATAAGAGTAAGGTATCACAGGCAATAAATTCTTCCGAACCGGGAATCGGTTTGAATTTTTCATCAACCTTTGCCACAGTCACCCCTTCTAAGCGGTCTTTGCCATGAATAAAGGTGATGGTATGGCTTAATTTTAGAGGAATATCGTAATCATCAAGACATTGAACGACGTTTCGAACGAGTCCGTTGGAATAGGGCATTAGTTCACAAACGGCTTTGACATTAGCCCCTTCAAGGACCATCCGTCTGGCCATGATTAGTCCGATATCACCTGATCCTAGAATAACGACTTCCCGACCAGGCATAAAGCCTTCCATATTGATAAAACGTTGAGCCGTTCCGGCGGTAAAGACACCAGAGGGGCGATAACCGGGAATGCCAATGGCACCAGCAGTTCGCTCACGACAACCCATGGTTAAAACGACAGCCTTAGTTTCAATGGCCATATAACCATCAACTTCGTTGATCACATGAATCAGTTTAGTTTCACCTTGATCGACCATATCGAGAATCATGGTATCAAGAAAGTAGGGGATCTTTAGGTCAATTACCTCATCGATATACCGTTCAGCATATTCAGGACCAGTTAATTCTTCATTAAAGGTATGAAGTCCAAAACCATTATGAATACATTGGTTTAAGATTCCACCGAGTTCACGGTCTCGTTCTAAAATTAAAACATCTTCGGCACCTTCTTTTTTTGCTTCAACTGCTGCGGCTAGACCAGCGGGTCCTCCGCCTAATATCACTACATCATAAATCATGATTATACCTCCTCTGAAGTGGATTTCGTTTTACCTGAAAGAATATAGGTCGAATCCTGTTGATCGTACATAATCTCGTCCAGTGGGCAGTCTAATTCCCTAGCCAAAATTTCCACAACGCGGGGGGCACAAAAACCTCCTTGACAGCGACCAGTTCCAGCTCGGGTTCGTTTTTTAACCCCTTTAACAGTCCGGGCACCAACACTGCGATGAATTACTTCAACAATTTCACCTTCGGTGACTGTTTCGCATCGACAAACGACTTTTCCATAGCGAGGGTCTTCTTTGATAATTGCCCGTTTTTCGTCTTCTGACAATTCAGCAAAGTAAATGTGCTTCTTGACTTTAGGGTTAAAGTCTTCATTTTCTTCAACATGGGGGAACATGGGAAGAACAATGTCTTCAACCACGTAACGGGCAACTGCTGGAATAGAGGTTAAACCAGGAGATTCATAGCCAGCCACATTGATAAATCCTTTTACTGGAGACTCTTCTAAAATGAAATCACCATGGGTAGTTGTAAAAGACGCTTCAACAGGGGTGTTTCGGAAGCCCGCATAAGAGCGAATAATTTTATTCATGGGGATACCGGGAACGTTTTTCTTGGCTGTATCGCGGATATAATCTAAGCGATCGCTTGTTGTTGAGGTATCGCCCTTATCAACTGGTTCGGCATCGGGACCAATTAACATATTTCCGTGAACGGTTGGAGCAACTAAAATCCCTTTTCCTTTTTTTGTTGGACAGGGGAAGATGACTCGGCTAACCAGATCGCCAACTTCCTTATCAAAGATAAAGTAATTTCCTTTTCGGGCTAAGAGTTCAAAATAGGGTTCGCCAACCATTTCATAAATATCATCAGCATAGACACCAGCTGCATTAATAACATATTTTGCCTCGATCTCGCCAGCAGAAGTAATAATTTTAAAGGAATCGTCTAATTTTTTAATATCGGTGACTAAGTGATTTAATTTAAGGGTAACACCGTTATCGACAGCATTTTCAGCTGCATGGATACATAATTCAAAGGGTGAAACGACACCAGCCGTACCGGAATAAAGGGCACCACAGATATCCTTGTGTAAGTTTGGTTCCATTTCGTGGACTTCATCTTTAAAAACAATCCGCATGTCAGGAACACCATTTTTCAAGCCGTTGAGATAAAGTTCATGGAGGATTTCCATTTCATGCTCATTGTGGGCGACAACCAGTGACCCACACCGTTTAAAGGGGGCATCTAAATCGTCACAGACCTTTTCATACATATAGTTACCTGGGGCATTAAAACGTCCTTTAAATTTTTCGGCAGGAGCATCAAAGCCGCCATGAACGATGGCTGAATTAGCCATTGTGATTTGATTGCCCACATCGTTCTCACCATCGAGCATCACTACATCTAATTTGTATCGTGCCAATTCTCGAGCAATAAACGTGCCCGCTATCCCAGCACCGATAATCGCGATATCATACATTCCATTTTCCTCCTTGGATGATTAAAGTTTAAAATGATCTATAATTAATTATTCTCTTATGAGAAAAGAATAAACATTAAGGTGATTAAAAAATAAAGCCACACAATTTTTTTAAATACCACTGAAAGTATTTAAAAAAATGATGTGGCTCTCCATTGCCTGATATTAAGTTATTTGATTTACTTTTTCATATAATGATTGCTGTTTTCTACGAACTAATTCGACCTTATTCCATAATGGTTTATAAGAGGTGCTTGAAGAAAGTGCTCCAGCTAAAAGACAAGAGCATACCTCATCTGGTGTTTCAATAAAACCACCGGTTATAATGGGGGTATTGATTTTGCTTTTTACATTTTTAATTAATTTAGGAACGAGACCGGGAAGAATTTCAATGGCATCAGGTTTGATTCGCCTAGCCGATTCAATTGAAACATCCATAGCCGATGAATCAAGTAAAAACAAACGTTGAACAGTCAAAAGATTTTCCTGCTTGGCACGACTGATGACATTATTCTTGGTTGAGATAATTCCAGTTGGTTTGATTTCATCTTTAAGGTATTTGATAAAGTAGTTATCCTGTGAATAACCCTTGACCAGATCAAGGTGGGTAAACACATATTTACCAGCCTTTAAACAAATTTCAACCATTTTTTTTAAATTAAAAACATTACCGGTTAAAAGAAAAATAATTTGTGATTGGGTGCGAATAGCATCAGCTAAATCTCTTGGGTCCCGGACTGCAATAATAATTGGATTTTCTTTAAGCATTAAAAAGCATTTTTGTGTTGACATTTACCCTCCCTAAAATGGATTCATTACATTATTATAACATAAGATAAGTATTTAGAAAGGGTGTTCTTAAGAATAGAAAAAATTTATCATTAGTAGAGATCAGTATGTGAAGGGAAACCTTCACATACTGATCTAAAGTTTATAAAAACTTATTCACAAAGTGAATTATTCAGCATCTTCCCAGCCTTTGGCAGAAGCAACTGCTTTTAACCAACCAGCATATAATTTTTCTCGAACATCAGCATCCATCATTGGTTTGAAGGATTTGTCTAATTTCCAAGCTTGAGTAACGTCATCTTTACTTGCCCAGAACTTAACAGCCAGACCAGCAAGATAAGCAGCACCCATAGCAGTGGTTTCAACGATTGAAGGACGATCAACAGGAACGCCTAAGAGATCAGCTTGGAATTGCATTAAGAAATCGTTGGCAGATGCGCCACCGTCTACTTTTAAGGCAGCCAATTTGATATTAGAGTCTTTTTCCATTGCATCGAGAACGTCTTTTGTTTGATAAGCAAGAGATTCAACGGTTGCACGGATGATATGGGCTTTATTAGCACCACGGGTTAGGCCAAGAATGGCACCACGTGCATACATATCCCAATGTGGAGCTCCGAGTCCAACAAAAGCAGGTACCATGTAAACGCCATTGGTATCAGCTACTTTATTACAGTAGTATTCACTATCTGGTGCAGAGTCAACTAAACGTAATTCATCACGTAACCATTGAATGGCTGCGCCAGCAACAAAGATTGAACCTTCAAGGGCGTATTCAACAACGCCATCAAGTCCCCAGCCAATAGTGGTTAGAAGGCCTGTAGTTGATTTAACAGGTTCTTCACCAGTATTCATAAGCATAAAGCAACCGGTTCCATAAGTATTCTTAGCCATCCCAGGTTTAAAGCAAGCTTGACCAAATAATGCTGCTTGTTGGTCACCAGCGATACCAGCGATTGGAATTTCTGAGCCATATAGAGAGGTCATGCCGTAAACATCAGAAGAAGGTCTTACTTCTGGTAGCATAGACGCTGGAATATCCAGTTCTTTTAACATTTTTTCGTCCCATTTTAAGGTCTTGATGTTAAAGGCCATGGTTCGTGAAGCATTTGAATAGTCTGTTACATGAACTTTACCGTTTGTTAATTTCCAGATCAACCAAGTATCAATTGTTCCGAAAGCGAGTTCGCCTTTTTCAGCACGAGCACGAGCACCTTCAACATTATTTAAAATCCAATTGATTTTTGTTCCTGAGAAATAGGCATCGATGACGAGTCCAGTATTTTCGCGAACGTAATCTTCTAGTCCTCTAGATTTTAGTTCATCACAAAATCCTGCAGTTCGACGGCACTGCCAAACGATTGCATTATAAACAGGTTCACCAGTTTTTCGATCCCATACGACCGTTGTTTCACGTTGGTTGGTAATTCCAATAGCCCCGATATCTTCAGGTGTAGCCCCAACTTTTGACATTGCTTCAGTTACAACACCATTTTGAGTCGCCCAAATTTCCATTGGATCATGTTCAACCCAACCGGCTTTTGGATAAATCTGCGTAAACTCTTTTTGCGCAACACTGACGATTTCGCTGTCATGATTAAATAAAATCGCTCTTGAACTTGTGGTTCCTGCATCCAGTGATAAGATATACTTCTTCATAAGTATAACCCCCTATTTGTATTTATTATTTGATTATGCTTACGCATAAAAAAATCGATGGTAAGATTGGCAATAAAAAAAGGCACACTAACTAATTTTACATATTTATTTAATGTAAAAACGAAAGTAAGGCCCTCCAAGACTCCTGCCAATGTATGAAATTGATTAAGATGTAAACGTGAATCTTTAACTAAACCAATGATAACATAAATATCTTTAACTGTAAAGGACAAGCAAGAAAAAAGAATGTTAACTTATTAACGATAAAAAACAAAAGGAATTGTTTGAATTTCTTTAAGAATTATTTTTTTGCAAGTTTGTTTTAAAAGCGTGCTTGCCTAGGGAGACAGCTAAGTCTCCTTTTTTAATGGGACCTTGAGAGGCAAAGATCTTAAAAGGAGTCGGGATCAAAACCATCCGACTGGGACAAAAAACTATTCATTCCTATTTTTTTATGCTATAATCATTGTAGCAAAGTGGGCCTAAAGAAATAATAGTAGATTTTAAATGATTGGAAATAAAAATGACAAAGCAATTTACACATTTACACGTACACACAGAATACAGTTTGCTGGATGGCTTTGGCAGAATTGATGACTTGGTGAAAGCCGTTTCGGAGAATGGGATGGAAAGCATAGCCTTAACCGACCATGGGGTTCTCTTTGGAGCAATTGATTTTTACCGAACCTGTCGAGCAAATGGGATTCGGCCAATTATTGGCTGTGAGGTTTATGTGGCACCCAGGCGTTTAAGTCAAAAAGATCCCCTCCAAGATAAAGAAAGAGCCCATCTGATCCTCCTAGCTGAAAACAATATTGGCTATCAGAATTTGATGAAAATTGTCTCGATGGGATTTACAGAAGGCTTTTACTATAAGCCGCGAATCGATCACGAGTGTTTGCGCTTATATAGTGAAGGGATTATTTGCTTGTCAGCCTGTATCGCTGGTGAGATCCCGCAGTTAATTATTAATAATCGGATTAAAGAAGCTGAAGAGCGTTGCCTCCTATACCGTGATATATTTGGGCGGGATAATTTTTTTCTGGAGATTCAAGACCATCGTTTACGAGAAGAAGCACTGGTTAATGAACGCTTGATTCAGATCGGGAAAAAACATGATATACCCTTAGTGGCGACTAATGATGTACATTATATATATAAAGAAGATGCCAGCCATCATGATGTCCTTTTATGTATTCAAACAGCGGCGGTTGTTAACGATCAAAAAAGAATGCGCTTTCCTAATGATGAATTTTATTTAAAATCGCCTGATGCCATGAATCGTTTATTTATTGATCTTCCCCAAGCGATTGAAAATACTAATCGGATTGCTAATCGCTGTGAAGTGACCTTTAATCTTGAAGCCATGCATTTACCGACTTATGATTTACCGATTGGTCAAAGGCCTGAGGCTTATCTAAGAAAACAATGTATGCTAGGACTTGAAAAAAAGTTTGACCAGATCAGCCCGGAGATTTTAAAGCGGGTCGATTATGAGCTTGATGTTATCCACAGCATGGGTTTTGATGATTATTTTTTAATTGTCTGGGATTTTATCCGCTATGCCAAAGAAAATAAAATAATGGTTGGTCCGGGACGAGGCAGTGCCGCTGGGAGTCTGGTGGCTTATGGTCTCGACATCACGACTGTCGATCCAATAAAGTATAATCTTTTATTTGAACGCTTTTTAAATCCCGAGCGGGTGACCATGCCAGACATCGATGTCGATTTCTGCTATGAAAGGCGGCAAGAAGTGATCGATTATGTGGTTGAAAAATACGGTGATGACCATGTCGCCCAGATTATTACCTTTGGTACCATGGCCGCTCGCGGGGCTTTGCGGGATGTTGGTCGGGCCATGGATCTTCCCTATAGCTTTGTTGATAAGGTAGCCAAGGAAATTCCCATGCATCCGGGTCGAACCATCAGCATTGCGGATGCCTTAGTTGAAAATCCAGAACTTAAAAAAATGCAAGATAATGATTCTCAGGTTAGAGAGCTAATTAAGACCGCCCAATCAATTGAAGGCTTGGCTAGGCATGCCTCTACCCATGCGGCCGGGGTGGTGATTTCGGATAAACCGCTGGTTGATTATATTCCCTTATACCGGAGTAATGATGTTATTACGACCCAGTTTACTATGGGCCTGTTAGAAGACCTAGGTCTTCTAAAGATGGATTTTTTAGGTTTACGCACCTTGACGGTAATCCAAGATGCCTTAAGCCATATCGACTATGATAAAGGCCTAGCTCTTAATTTGGACCTGATTGAATTAGATGATCAAAAGGTCTATCAGATGTTATCAAAAGGGGATACACTCGGGGTTTTTCAACTTGAAAGCCGGGGCATGCAACAATTTATTAAAGAACTCCAACCCAATGGCTTTGAAGATATTATCGCAGGGATTTCTCTTTATCGCCCGGGTCCAATGGAGCAGATTCCCCGCTATATCCATAATAAGAAAAACCCCCAAGATGTCACCTATCTTCATCCGCTCTTGGAATCAATTTTAGATGTGACCTATGGGTGCATGGTTTATCAAGAACAAGTCATGCAAATTTTCAGGGATTTGGCGGGTTTTTCCATGGGCCGAAGTGACTTAGTCAGACGGGCCATGTCGAAAAAGAAACAAGCAGTCATGGATGCTGAGGGTGAGGTCTTTGTTTATGGCGAAATGGATGACAAGGGAAACGTTTTAGTTGAAGGGGCCATTCGTCGAGGGGTGCCAGAACAAATTGCCAAAAAGCTTTATGAAGAAATGAAAGATTTTGGCAATTATGCCTTTAATAAATCGCATGCGGCTGCTTATGCCGTGATCGCCTATCAGACGGCTTGGCTAAAATGTCATTATCCAACCGAATTTATGGCAGCCTTAATGTCGAGTATTATGGATGATGAGAAAAAAGTCGCCAAGTATATTGATGATTGCCGAAAAATGGCCATCCATGTCCTTCCACCCAGTGTCAATATAAGCTTTGAAAAATTCTCAGTATCTGGCAAGTCCATTTGCTTTGGCCTAGGAGCCGTTAAGGGATTGGGTAAAAACGCCATTGAGGCGATTATCTTAGCCCGTGAAAAAGAGGGTGATTTTAAGAATTTTAGAGATTTTTGTGAGCGAGTTGATTTAAAATGCGTCAATAAACGGGCTATTGAAAGTTTGATCAAAGGTGGTGCCTTTGATTTTATTGGCCAAAGTCGCGCTCAAATGCTGGGAAATGCTGAGCTGATTGTCGACCAGGTTCAGCGCGAAAAAAAAGATCGTCTTTCGGGGCAGCTGTCCCTTTTGGATCTAGGCGAATTGGGCGAAAAAAATGAAATGAATGCCATGAAGGAAGACCATTTTCCTAGCTACCAGCCTTTTTCAAAAGAGGAACGGTTAGCCTTGGAAAAAGAAGTTCTCGGTCTTTACGTCACTGGCCATCCGCTTGACCCTTATGAAGGGATCTTAAAAAAATCCTTGAATTTATTTTCAAATATGATTGATGATTATCAGGAACTTGAAGAAGCCGGTCTGCGAAATGGGTCTTTTGTAAGCGTCGGTGGATTGATCCAAGAATTAAAACCGATGATGACAAAAAAAGGCCAGATGATGTGTTTTTTAACCATTGAAGATTTATATGGGAAAATGGAAATTGTCGTTTTTCCACGCATTTATGAATCCTATCGTCGTTATTTAAAACTCGATCAACCAGTGATTATAAAAGGAAAAATTAATTATAATGAAGAGAATGTATCTATTTTAGCGGATCAGATTTTTCCCATTGGTGAATTGCCAGATCAGGGAAAGGTTCGTGAAAAAAAAGAAGTTTATCAAAGGGATAAAAAAAGATTGGCATCTGAGAAATTGATTTTAAAATTTTCAGACTTATCAAAAAAATATTTAATCGAAGAAATCAAAAAAATACTGGTTCGTTATCCGGGAAAAATACCGGTTGTTCTTTATTTTATCAAAGAGAACAATCAATTTGGTGCAAGTCGAAATCTTTGGGTTGATCTGGACGATGAGTTATTAAGAGAGTTGAGCAAGTGTTTGGGAGATGAGAATGTGGAGGTGAAATAATGCGGATTGGCGTTTTAACAAGTGGTGGTGATGCACCAGGAATGAATGCCGCCATTCGGGCAATTGTGCGTACGGCCATTTATAATAAAATTGAGGTGTTTGGCATTCATAAAGGCTTTGCGGGTTTACTTAAAAAAGAAATTATTCCCATGAGTGTTTATTCGGTAGCAGATATCCTTCAACGTGGAGGGACGGTTTTAAAGACCTCTAGAAGTAGTTTTTTTGCCACCGAAGCCGGACAAAAAAAAGCGGTTTCAGTTCTTTCCGAGTATGGTATCGACCACTTAATTGTGATTGGTGGCGATGGAAGTTTAAGGGGAAGCTTGGCATTAGCGAATTTAGGGGTCGATGTTATCGGAATCCCCGGAACCATTGATAATGATCTGGGTTGTAGTGATTATTCGATTGGCTTTGATACGGCCGTTACAACAGCCCTTGATGCCATTAGTAAAATTAGGGATACCACATCGTCTCATAACCGGATCAATGTCGTTCAAGTGATGGGTCGAAAATGTGGGGATATTGCCTTACATTCTGGATTAAGTGGTGGTGCAGAAGCAATCATCCTACCAGAGATTGACGTGAATTTAGATGAGATTTGTGAGCGATTGCTAAAAGGAAAAGACAGAGGCAAACTCCATAGTATTGTAATGTTGGCAGAAGGGTGTGGCAGTTATTTTGAGTATTGTGAAAAAATAGAAGAAATAACCAGAGTCACAACCAGAGGAACAAATTTAGGTTATATTCAAAGAGGCGGCAGTCCTTCAAACGTCGATCGCTACCTAGCCAGTTCAATGGGCTATTACGCCGTTGATGCGATTATTAAAAAGCAAACAGGACGAGTGATCGTCCAAAGAAATGGTGACTTTTTAGGTATTCCCATTAAAGAAGCCTTGGAGATGCCCAAAATTTTCAGACGAGACATTTACGACATTGCAACTGTATTGTCGATATAATAAATATTAAAGAAGAGGTGAAAAATGAAAAAAACAAAAATAGTATGTACATTAGGACCAGCAACGGATTCCAAAGAATTAATTAAAGAATTAATTCTAAACGGCATGAATGTTGCCCGTTTAAACTTTTCTCATGGCGATTATGCAGAACACGCTGGACGGATTCAAAAGATAAAAGAAGTCCGAAAAGAACTGGGGATTCCAGTAGCCATTATGCTTGATACCAAGGGGCCAGAAATTCGGACTGGGGAATTAAAAGAAGGAAAAATTGAGCTGGAAAAAGGCCAAGCCGTTACCTTAACGGGAGAAAAGATTGTCGGGGATGAAAAACGCTTAAGTATTTCTTACCCAAACCTTCCCGCTGAGCTTTGCCCGGGAAATTTAATTCTTATCGACGATGGTTTAATTCAATTAGAAGTTAAGAGCATCGAAGGGACGGAAATTAATTGCCAAGTGATGAATGGGGGATGTCTGGGAAGCCGAAAGAGTATTAATATTCCGGGGGTTAATATTGAATTACCAGCCCTAACAGATAAAGATCGGAAAGATATTGTCTTTGCCATTGAGCAAAAAATGGATTTTATTGCGGCTTCTTTTGTCAGAAAACCAGAAGATGTATTAGAAATTAGAAAGGTTATTGAACAAAACAATGGCCAATTAACCCATATTATTGCCAAAATCGAAAATCAAGAAGGGGTTGAAAAAATCGATCAAATCCTTAAGGTATGTGATGGGGTGATGGTGGCCAGAGGCGATCTTGGTGTTGAGATCCCGGCTGAAGAAGTCCCACTGGTTCAAAAAAGTCTGATTCGGAAATGTAATTTACTAGGGAAACCAGTGATCACGGCGACCCAGATGCTCGATTCGATGATGCGAAATCCTAGGCCAACTCGGGCTGAGGTAGGGGATGTGGCTAACGCCGTCTTTGATGGGACTGATGCTGTTATGCTCTCTGGTGAAACGGCAGCTGGCTGTTATCCGATTGAGGCAGTGAAAACCATGTATAATATTGTCGTTCAAAGTGAAAATTCAGAAGAATATGCCAATCGAAAAAAACCAGAACATGGTGAACGGACCATTACTAACGCTGTCAGTGAAGGGGCTTGTGAAATTTTCAGGCAATTAAACGCAAAATCAATTATGGCCGTTACATCATCGGGACAGACAGCCAGAATGATTTCAAAATATCGGCCAGATTGCATGATCCTAGCCGTTACCGATAAGGTTACAACGGTTCGGCGACTAGCCTTGGTTTGGGGTGTCGAATCTATTTATATTCCTGAATTTAAAGATACTGACAGTATGATTGAAAACTCAGTAAAACAAGCAGTCGAACTTGACTATGTTAAATTTGGTGATATTGTAATTGTAACGCGTGGCAGTAATCCTCGTGTCCAAGGGAATTCCAATATGATTATCGTGCACCCAATTGGTAAACCGCTGGCCAATGGCGTTGGAATTGGTAATAAAGCAGTAACGGGAGTTGCCAAGTTAATAACAAGCGAAAATATTGATGACTTTGAAGAAGGCGACATCTTGGTGGTAAAAACACTAACTGCAGAGATTAGCAGTGTTCTTGAAAAAGCAGCGGGAATTATTACACAAGAAGGTGGACTAAGCTCTGAAGGGGCAATTGCGGGCATTCATTATAGTATTCCGATTATTGTCGATGTCAAAGATGTCTTGGCAGTGATTGAACATGGAAAATTAATTTCCATTGATCCTAAACAGGGAAAAATTTATAGTGGACGCGTTAAAATGGTATAAGGAAAAAAGGGATAAAGGAAAAATCATGGTCGATCGACCATGATTTTTTTTGATTGTTATTGAATCTGATAGGTTACTTGATAAACATCCGAGAGGAGGCGAGCATCATAGCTTTCAACATCGTCGGTTCGCTTTTCAATGGAGAAAAAAAGTGTTGATTTAAAGGGATGACAGACAATCGGTGAGTTAAGGGTAACCGGTGCCGTTAATTGAGCAGGGTCTTTCCCTTCGGCATTCATAATCCAGATCGACTGATTTTTTAAGTTCGAGTTGGCTGCTGAAATCTGGGTATAAATAATACTTTTTCCATCAGGGGTAAATTGGGCCGATCCAAATGCTCCAGTGGTTAAAGATGTTGGCTTTAGATCACCAAATTGCCAAGTTTCAATACTCTGATAATCGTTATTATTTTTAACAAAAATAAGCTGATTATTTAAATCATTAATAGAAAAGTGAATGACATTTTCGGAAATAAGGATTGGTGAGAGCTCATTTCCTTCCTTTGGGAGAGAGGCGAAATAAAGATTTGTTTTCTCTTCATCGGGAGTATTGGTGGCAATAAAGATAAAACCAGCTTTATTTTTTAAGTAAGCAAGCTTTAAAAGTGAATAATTTTTAGAGTTGGTGAAAACACGTTGATTGCCCTGGTTGTCTGCTAAAATGAGCTCATTTTTATTATTGGCATAGGCAACCTTACCGGACTCGGCTGTTCCAAATTTCGGGAGAACATTTTCTTCGATGCTTGAAATAATCCGAGTGGTACTTTTATTAAGGTCAGACCAAGCCAGTTGGGTGCCGATGGTATCAATGCTAAGATCATTGGTTTCTTCAATATAATAGATGCCGGTATCAAAAGAATCGTAAAGGGCACAAGATTGACGCTTATCGGAGTTGATAAAGGGTGTCAATAAAAAACTATTGGTATCTAAGGTGGAAATTGAATAAGGATTAGCAGCATCCCCAGTGTTTAAGACGATTAACTGAGAACCGCTATAGCTAATATCCTGAACAATCCCATTTGAAATAAGATCGTATGATAAAATATTTGCTTCGACAGGGGAGGCAACTTCTGAATTAGGGTCTTCGTCAATAACAATGGGGACATTGTTTGGAATAAGAATATTTTGACAGCCGGTAATTAAAAAAAGAGTGACCAATAAAAAAAGTACTAGTAACCGATTGTGATTAAGCATCGTGTTCACCTCCGTAAATCAAGGTTGAAAGAATTGGAAAACTGACGACAATATTCGTCCCTTCATCAACTTGGCTGACTATTTCGATCTGGCCATCATGTTTTTCAACAATTTGTTTGACAATATAAAGGCCAAGGCCCGAACCATCTTCATTGTTGCTACGAGACCGATCTTCTTCAACTCGGTAGAAGGCGTTAAAGATCCGCTTTTGTTCAATTTCCGAAATACCAGGCCCATAATCGCGAATGGAAACAATGATTTGGTCATCTTCTAAGGTCGATACAACATCAATAATATCGCCAGCATTTGAATATTTAATGGCATTATGGATAATATTGATAAAGATTTGTTGTAAGCGGTCGTAGTCGCCTAAAATATCCGGCAATTCCTCAGACCGATAATTAATGGCCACATCAAATTGAGAAGCTTTAATTTGCATTTGTTCGACGACTCCTGATAAAAGCGAAACAATATTAAGATTTGTTTTTTTAAAATCAAATTCAGCCTTGCCAAATTTATTAACATTTAATAAACTATCGACTAGGCGTAAAAGACGGTGGCCCTCGCGATTAATGGTGGTTAGGGAGCGGTTAAGAATTTCTGGATCAACCACTTCTCGGCGAATCAGCATGTCAGCATAGCCGATGATGGTCGTTAGTGGGGTCCGCAGTTCATGGGAAACACTGGAGATAAATTTTCGCTGTTCCTCTTGAATTTGCTTGGCCGCTGTCATGTTTCGGATAATGATCATGTAATTTTCTTCAAAACCCTTTTCACGAATTGGGCTTCCGATTAAGAGAAGATTACGGTCATTACAGTCGATTTCTTCAGAAATATGGTCTTTGCCATTTTTAAGGCGATCAAAAATATCCCGCAGGAAGGATTGGTATTGAAAATCATAAATTGTTTTGGGATTACTGACATTAAAATAGGTTTTGATATAGCGATTGGAGGTAATAATATTGCCGTTTTTATCGATCGCTAATAAACCATCATCAAGTGAGGCCAAAACACCGGCTAACCTCTTTCGTTCCGATTCTAATTGAAGAATGACATTATTAATGTTTAAAATCATCCCATTAAAGGCCTTGGTCAGCTCACCAATTTCATCATTGTGCTTATAAAAAATGGTGAGGTTATAATTGCCATCATTAATTTCATTGGATATTTTGGTTAAATCTTTAATCGGTTGAACAAAATTATTGGAAAATAAGAGGGTCACAATAATTAAAACAAAAAGCCCAATAATGCCACCAATGGCAAAAAGAATCCCGGCAATATTGAGAAAGGAATCGAGTTCCCTTAAAGAGTAGACAAAACCAATATAGCCAATGGTTGCTTCATCGATGACGATTGGGGCAACAAAATAAGTAGCGGTGGCATGGTTGATATTTTTGAGGGTAAAAACCGGAGCCCCTTGGCTACGGGAAAGATTTAATTCGGTATCGAGGGTTGTTGTCGCCCCTAAAGAACTGGAATCAGCAATTAAAACCCCGGACTCATTAAAAAGCAAGGTCCGGGTGTTTTCGATGGCAGCGATACTGCTTCCTAAATAAAGACCATTGGCAATTAGACGATGGTCAAGTGAATCATCACTAGTCATGTTTTTAAGCTCTTGGCTAATAAATAAGGTGGAATCTCGTGCCGTTTCAAGCAAATGGTCTTTTGATTGGTTAATATAGTAATAAGAAGTCCCCTGAAAGACAAAAAAAGCCACCAGCAAAAAAGCGATCGAAAATAAAATGATATTATAGATGATAATTCGAGTACGGTAATTCAGGTGCATTAAACTTTCCTCATCTTATAGCCAATCCCAAAAACAGTTTGGATATATTTGTTGCCTTGGGAATCAATTTTTCGTCTGATTCGCTGAACATGCATATCAACAGTCCGGGTGTCCCCATAATAATCATAACCCCAAATTTTTTCAAGCAAGGTATCCCGGGCAAAAACCTGTTCTAAATTAGCCATCAAGAGATGAAGAAGTTCAAACTCCTTGGGGGTAAGGTGGATTTCTTTTTCTTTTAAGGTCACCTTTCGCTCATCCAGATAAATGGCTAAATCACCATTCTTTAAAAAAGTATCTTCTTCAGGGGGGTCAAGAATGGTCGCAGAACGACGTAAATGAGCTTTGACACGGGCTAGGAGTTCGCGATTATCAAAGGGTTTGGTAATATAATCATCAGCACCTAATTCAAGGCCCAGCACCTTATCAATGATATCGGTTTTGGCAGTCAGGAGAATAATCGGGGTTGATAATTGGGGAGCCAGTTCACGACAGACATCATAGCCATTTTTTTTAGGGAGCATGATATCGAGGATAATTAAGTCTGGCCGAACATCCAAGGCTTTTTCAATCGCTTCAACACCGTCATAAGCGGTATAAACCTCATAGCCTTCAAATTCTAATTCCATTTTTATTAAATCAACAATTGATGCTTCATCATCAACAACAAGTATTTTTTCATTCATTTGTTTACCTCTTTCTTAAGTGTTAAAACCAAAGTTTAAATTGCTCTTTATTTTGAATAGCCGATAAGATCCGCTCATCGACATCGGGGATCGTTTTTTTTAAGTTTTCAATCAAGTCTTTCATCTCATCGCGCTTGGTATAGCCATCAGCAGGGCAAGTACTCTCGATAATCGGCAAGTCCTTAAGGTCAAGACTAGAAAGGATATCTTTTTCTTTTACAAAAATAAGGGGCCGAATTAAGCTAATATCTTTTCGATCAAGATAAGTGACGGGAGCAAACGTATTAATGCGACTTTCGTAAAAAAGACTAAGGAAAAAAGTTTGGATTACATCATCGTGGTGGTGGCCGAAAGCAATTTTTCGACAGCCTTCTTCAATGGCTAAATCATGAAGGGCCCCACGTTTCATTCGTGAACAAAGAGAACAAGGATTTTTTTCACGACGTGTTTCAAAAATAATTTCCCCGATATCTGTTTTTTTAATGGTATAGGGAATATTAAGATCGGCACACAAGGCTCTTAAGGGCGAGAAATCCATATCCTTAAAGCCCAAATCTAAGGTGATCGCCTTTAAGCTAAAGGGGACTGGAGAAAAAAACTGAAACCGTTTTAAGGCCACTAATAGGGCCGTCGAGTCTTTTCCACCGGATAAACCAACGGCGATGGCATCATCTGCCTTAATCATATCATATTTTTCAATGGCCTTGCGAAGAGGCCCTAGTATTTTTTTCATAATGCTCCTTTTTCTTATCCTTATTATACCCTATTAGCAATTACTTATATTAAAAACTTGTTATTTTTTTTTAAAAAAGGTAATATAATGGTTTGAAGCTTTAGTTTACCACCTTATGACTGAAAATAAAAGGAGTATAGCGTGAAAGATGCAATTATTGGACTACTTGAATTTTTACCAAATTGGTTTGAAATACTGATCGTTTCGGCCATTCCCGTTGTCGAACTGAGAGGGTCGATTCCCTTAGGAATCTTGGCTTATCAATTACCTTACGTGGAAACCTATTTTTTAGGGGTATTTGGAAGCTTGATCCCGGCCCCCTTTATTCTTTTGTTTATTCCTGCTATTTTAGATTGGATGGCAGAGACAAAGGCCTTTGGCCCCTTGGCCCAATGGGTGATTCGCAAGGGAATGAAGAAATCTGATCGGATTGCCCGTTATGAATTTTGGGGCTTGTTCTTATTTGTAGCCATTCCCTTACCAGGAACCGGGGTTTGGACTGGTTGCTTAGCGGCTTCTCTCTTAGGTCTTGATTTTAAACGATCGATGCTGGCTGTTAGTCTGGGAACCATGACCGCTGGACTGATTGTGAGCTTTTTAGTAGCCGCTGGTTTATTATTAATTTAAAAGGAGGAAGAAGTGGCCTTAAAACAAAAATTTTATTGTGATAAACGAGTAGAAATGGGTCAGAAATTAAAAGAAAATAGTCTCGCTTTGATTTATTCAGGGCGTGAGCTGGCCATGTCGGCGGATGCTAATTATCCTTTTTACACTAATAATAACTTTAATTACCTAACTGGCATCAATGAAGCCGATGTCCTTTTAATGCTTAAAAAGGATCAGAATGGTGAACTCAGTCAGACCCTTTATTTAAGAGAAATTGATCCCCTTAAAGAAAAATGGGAAGGGCCAAAATTAAGACCCGATCAGGCAAAAATTATCTCGGGCATTAGTGATATTCGGCCCCAAAAAGCATTTATAAGTGATTTTTGCAAGGCTGATTTTACTAATCTTTACTACGACCAGCAAGTGCCTTCTTACCAAAATTTTCAAATTAATGATGATAGCTTTAATAAACGTTGGCAAAAAGCGACCATTCATAATCTTTTTCCTTTTTTTGAGGCCATGCGGCTGATTAAGACGAGCGACGAAATTGAGGCCATTAAAAAAGCCAGTAGTTTAACAAAGACGGCCTTTGAAATGGTCCGCCAGAACGTGAAGGCCGGAGTTTTTGAATACGAATTGGCGGCTTGTTTTGAATACCACATTAAGAAAGCCGGAGCTTCGGCCTTAGCCTTTGAAACGATTGTCGCTTCAGGGGAAAACGCCACAACCCTCCATTATATTAAAAACTCTAAAAAGCTTAGAGATGGTGAATTAGTCTTATTTGACCTAGGGGCTCGCCTTAACAATTATTGTGGCGATATCAGTCGCACCCTTCCTGTTAGTGGGCAAATGACCAAAATACAAGCTTGTTTTTATCAGGTCGTTCAAAAGGTGCAAGCAGAAATGATTAAAGCCTATCGCCCGGGGGCTTCTTTAAAGGCCTTACAAAAGCAGACCATAGACTTGTTTGAGAGCCATTGTCGAAGCTTAAATTTATTGCCCAAAAGTGGGGATATCTGCGACTATTATTATCATGGGATCGGTCATTCGCTAGGGATGGATACCCATGATATTCGGCCTAAAGGCGATCTTATTTTAAAGCCTGGCATGGTCATGACGGTTGAACCGGGACTTTATGTTAAAGAGCATGGTTTAGGGATTCGGATTGAAGATGATGTGGTAATTACTGACCATGGTTGTCAGCTTTTATAATAAAGTCTTGACAAGAAAAGATGGCAGGGTTATGATATTTGTGAAAATTGAATATTTACCTATCCAGAGAGGTGGAGGGACAGGCCCGATGAAACCCGGCAACCAGCAGAGCATGGTGCCAATACCTGTGCGCAATGTGCAATGATGGGAGTGATAAAAACCTCATCTTTTAAGGTGAGCTTTTTTTATTTAAAGGTAAATAGACAGATCATTAGAAGTTAATAAAAAACAAGCTAAAGGAGAAACGATGAAAAAATTATTTACCTCTGAATCCGTAACGGAAGGCCATCCTGATAAAATCTGCGATCAGATTTCAGATGCGGTCCTTGATGCTATTTTGGAACATGATCCCATGGCCCGGGTGGCCTGTGAAACCCTAGTAACAACCGGCATGGTTTTTGTGACCGGAGAGATTACAACTAATTGCTATGTTGATATTCCTAAAATTGCCCGTGAAACCGTCCGTGAGATTGGTTATGATCGGGCAAAATATGGATTTGATTGTGATACCTGTGCCGTAATCACCGCCATTGATGAGCAATCGGATGATATAGCCATGGGTGTTAACAAGGCCCTTGAATTTAGAGATGGGCAAGAAAACCATTCTTTAACGACTGGAGCAGGAGACCAGGGGATGATGTTTGGCTTTGCCTGCAATGAAACAGAAGAATTAATGCCCCTGCCGATTTCTTTGGCCCATAAGCTTGCTAAACGCTTAAGCGATGTCCGAAAAGAAAAAATTCTTGACTACCTTCGGCCTGATGGAAAAACTCAGGTAACGGTTGAGTATGAAAATGGTCGGCCAGTGCGAATTGATACAATTGTTATTTCAACCCAGCATAGTAGTCAACCAAGTCTTGAAAGAATTTTTGATGATATGATTGAAAAGGTTATTAAAGCAGTGATTGATCCTAAATTATTAGATGAAAAGACCCGCTATTTGGTTAATCCAACCGGGCGTTTCGTAATTGGTGGTCCCCAGGGTGACTCGGGTCTAACCGGTCGCAAAATCATCGTCGATACCTATGGGGGGACAGGCCGACATGGTGGTGGGGCTTTTTCGGGCAAGGATCCGACAAAGGTTGATCGTTCAGCGGCCTATGCGGCCCGTTATGTGGCAAAAAATATCGTTGCTGCCGGTCTTGCCGATAAATGTGAATTGGAACTGGCCTATGCCATTGGCGTTGCCCAACCGGTTTCTGTTTATATTGATACTTTTGGAACAGGAAAATTAGCTGATGATCAAATTGCCAGTCTGGTTAAAGAAAAATTTGATTTACGGCCAGCGGCGATTATCGAAAAATTAGGACTGCGGGCTCCCATTTATAAACAAATCGCTGCCTATGGGCATTTTGGCAGGAGTGATTTGGATCTTCCTTGGGAAAAGACGGATATGGCCGAGACCTTGAGAGCGTCTCTTAAAACAGTTGAAAGTTAAGCTTAATTTAAGAAAAAAAGCGAATCAAGGCATAAAAAATCCTATTTACTCCGTTTTTTCCTTAAAAAGCGTTAAAAATGATGAAAATAAAAATTTTATCAGTTATGATGAATAATGATTTTACAGATCAGAATTATGTGGTATAATACAATCGTTACAAGTTATATGAAACTTTGATGAAAATTTTAATGAAAAAAAGAAATAAGAGAGCAGAGGATAGGTGAAAAATGAAAAAAAATAAAATCTTAACAGGGATTATTACAGGTTCACTGGTTTTATCTTTTTTAGTCGCACCCGTTTATGGGGCATCGCTAAGTGATCAACTAGCCGAAAGTAAGGCGAGACAAGCAGAGGCCCAATACCAGGTGGATATGACCCAAAACACCATCGATGGAATTACCCAAGAAGTTGATAAGGTTAATGATGAAATTAATCGAATCAATGGCGTGATCGAAACGATTAATAGTGAAATTCAAACACTAGAAGCCAATATTGCCCAAAAGCAGCAGGAATTAGCAGTGGCTGAAGCAAAAAAGACAGAACAAGAAGATGATATGAGTGGTCGCGTTCGGACTCTTTATATGTATGGGAATGAAAGTATCCTTGAGTTTTTATTTACCGCTACCGATTTTTCTGATTTTTTCGCAAAACTAGATATGTCCAAATACATTATGTCAGCTGACAAGGAAGCCTTAGCGGCCTTGGAAGAAACCAAAAAAGTGATTGATGAGAAAAAAGCAAGCATCGAAGCCGATCGTTTAAAAACCGTTGAAAAGCGGACGGAACAAGAATCAGTCCTTAACCAACAAAAAGAAATTAAAGCTCAAAAAGATGAATTAATCGCTCAAAATCAGGCAGTTGTTGATGAATATGCGGCGATTGTCGAGTCGGAAGCTGCCATGGCTTCAGAGATTGAATCACAATTAGCAGCTTACTATGCTGAGCAAGAGCGTTTAGCACAAGAGGCAGCTGCCCAGCAAAACCAAGGCGGCGGTCAAAGTGATAGTGGTGGCGTGAGTTCCTCTGCCCCCGATATTAATTATTCAACAAGCGGTTATGTATGGCCAGTTTCAGGACCGATTACCAGTCCTTTTGGTTGGCGAACCCATCCCATTTATGGGAGTCAGAGTTTCCATTCAGGGGTTGATATTGGAGCCTCTAGTGGAACACCAGTTGCTTCTGCCGGAAATGGAACGGTTATTTCAGCAGGTTGGAATGGTGGTTATGGTAATTGTGTGATTGTTGATATGGGTAATGGCCTATCATCTGTTTATGCCCATCTTAGTTCAATTTATGTATCAAACGGACAGGTTGTTTCAGCAGGACAATCAGTAGGAGCCGTTGGGAGTACCGGAAATTCAACGGGCCCTCATCTTCACTTTGAAATGAGATCCTATGGAACAGCGGTTAGTCCTTATAATTATTATTAAGATTAATTGGAACCAAAGCATCTTCGCTTGCGAAGATGCTTCTTTTTTGGCAAAAAGTTACATTTGTTACAAATAATTGATTTTTATAGTGTATTATTAAATAAAATATGATAAACTATGGGCGTTGAAGGCTTAAGGAGTTTACAAAATAGCTTGATAAAAATAAGATAAATTAATGGTTTGTATATTAAACTATTAATAAATATTTATTTTCCGTAAGGAGTGTTAGAAGAAATGATTGAATTTAGAAATGTAACTAAAAGTTATGATAAAAACAAATGTGAGGCCTTAAAAGATATTAGTCTTTTTATTGATAAGGGCGAGTTTGTCTTTCTAGTCGGACGAAGTGGTGCTGGAAAGTCAACCTTTATAAAATTATTATTAAAAGAAACCAATCCTAGTGCTGGAGAGATTCTGATTAATAACTATAATATTTTAAAATTAGCCAAAAAAGAAATCCCTTATCTAAGACGAAAGATTGGCGTTGTCTTTCAAGATTTTAGATTGCTTGAAAACAAAAGTGTTTATGAAAATATCGCCTATGCCATGGAGATTATTGGGAAATCTCAAAAACAAATTAGTAAGCGTGTTCCCTTGGCTTTAGAGATGGTTGGTTTGTCCCATCGAGCCAATCATTATCCCGGTGAATTATCCGGCGGTGAACAGCAACGGGTGGTTATTGCTAGAGCAATTATTAATAACCCGACGATTTTAATTTGTGATGAACCAACTGGAAACCTAGATCCCGAAACATCCTATGAAATTATTAAGATCCTAGAAGAAATTAATCGCCGGGGAACGACCGTCGTTGTCGTTACCCACGACCGGGAAATTGTCGATGCAATGAAAAAAAGAGTATTAACCCTTAATGAGGGCTGTTTAATCATTGATGATGCAATTGGGAGGTATGGTTATGAAGTTTAAATCTGTTCGTTCAATTTTTAGGAATGTATTAAGGGATACCGTCCAGAGTATTGAGCGTAATAATTTAATGAGTGCCGCCTCGATCCTTTCAGTTATAGCGGCTCTTTTAATCTTAGGGATTTTTCTGATTTTGACCATCAATGTTCAGGAAGTAACCAGAGATGTGGAAGCGAAACTGGAGTTAAAGGTCTTTCTTGAAAAAGATTATAGCCAAAGCCAGCAAAAAACGATTGAAGAAAGCTTTGAACAGAGCAAGTTAATTGAATCCTTTGAGTTTGAGAGTGCCGAAGAAGCCCTAGGGAATTTTACCGCTAGCCTAGAGGATTATGCTCCCCTCTTAAGTGGTTATAATACCGAAAACAACCCCATGCCAGCTTCTTTTATTATCCGGGTTACCGATCCCAATGACCTAGAGGAAGTTCAAAACTTAGCCTTGGAATTTCAAGGCGACGGGGTAGAATATGTCCGTTATGGCCAAGAGTATGTGGAAGCCTTAATTAGTTTTAATAATTTTACCAATACCTTGTCTATTGTCGTATTGATTGTCTTATCCTTAATTTCCATATTTATCATTTATAATACCATTAAGTTAACTGTTTTTGCAAGACGGCGAGAAATAGGGATTATGAAATACGTCGGTGCGACCAATAGTTATATTCGGGCCCCTTTTATTTTGGAGGGGACATTTCTGGGAATAATTGGATCGATTATCGCTTATTTGGTCATTCGGGTCTCCTATTATTATGTTTTAGGGGTGATTGGGACCAATCTTTTTCTGCCGGTCGATGCCACTTTAGCAGCTCCTGAGCAAGTATTAAGGCAACTATTTGTTTTCTTTTTAATTTATGGTGGTTTAATTGGTGCAGCCGGAAGTATTTTTGCCATTCGTAAGTTTTTGGATGTATAAAAAAATTATTGATCCTACTGTTGATCCTTTAGGTTGTTTTTAAGAGTTAAACGGTAGAATAATACAAAAGAACAGGAGAAAAGAATCATGATTCTTTTCTCCTGTTCTTTTACGTCAAAGAATAAAAGAAAGATAGGAAGATAGAGATGAATAAAAAAAAGGGAATTATTATCATTGTCATTCTAGTGCTACTTACCAATATGGGAACATTTTTCTTAGCCACAAATGTTGATCTCATCTTTGGAAATCGGATGCTTATTTCGGCTGAAAATGAGCAAGTAAAAAATGGTATTTTAAAATTAATGGCCTTAAAAAAACAAATTGATTCCGAGTATTTTAAAGATGTTGAAGATAGTATTTTAATGGAAGGGGCCATCAAAGGGATGTTTGAAAGTTTAGACGATCCCTATAGTGCTTACTTTACACCGGAAGAGTTTGAGTTCTATATGGAAGCAGCCACCGGTGTCTATGAAGGCATTGGGGTGGTGGTGACCGAAGATGAGAATAAAGGCACTTATGTTATTGCCCCTCAAAAGGGAACGCCAGCGGAACTGGCGGGGATTCGGTCTGGGGATCGGATTATTAAAGTTGATGGTGAGGATGTTAGTACAGCCGGTGTCGATGAAGTCGTGTCACGGGTAAAAGGACCAGTCGATACGCAGGTCCAAGTGACCATTTCACGCAGCGACGAAATATTGGAATTTGATTTACTTAGAGCCAATATTATTGCCCAAACAGTCGAATCTCGGGTAATTGATCAATTCGGTTACCTGCAGATTTCGGAGTTTTCAAATTCGACCGATGAAGATTTTAATACTCAGCTCGATGCCTTATTAGACCAAGAGATAAAGGGCTTAGTCCTAGATCTTCGGTCAAATCCCGGTGGTGGGCTCCAAGAAGCGGTTAATATTGCCGATCGTCTTCTAGGCCAAACGATCGTGGTCTATACTGAGGATAAAAACGGAAAACGGATTGAATACAAATCGGATGGGGAAGAAGAATTAGACCTTCCTTTAGTTGTTTTAATAGATGGTGCCTCAGCCAGCTCGGCAGAGATTGTCGCCGGGGCTATTCAGGACACCGGGGCTGGAACCTTGGTGGGCACGACCACCTTTGGTAAAGGGGTGGTTCAAGAAATTAAAGGCCTCGATGGAGTAGGTGGCTTTAAGATTACCAATGCTGAATATTTTACCCCGAATGGACGAAATATCCATGGCCTAGGCCTTGAGCCAGATGTTATCATTGAAGCAACAGAATTTATGTACAACAATGCCTTTACCGACGAAGAGGATGTTCAACTTCAAAAAGCTTTGGATGTCTTAAGTGAGAAAGTAAAATAATTTAAATAGAGGATAATATGGAAAAAATGAAAAATCCCTTTAAAGTGGTTTCTGACTATCAACCTAAAGGTGATCAAGGTCCGGCGATTGAAGCAATCAGCCAGGGTATTAACAATAATCTTAAATTTCAGACCTTGCTGGGGGTCACTGGTTCGGGAAAAACCTATACAATGGCCAAGGTTATTGAAAAGGTTCAAAAACCGACCCTAGTGATTGCCCATAATAAAACTTTAGCGGCCCAGCTGGCCAATGAATTTAGAAGTTTTTTTCCGGGTAATGCGGTCGAATACTTTGTCAGTTACTACGATTATTATCAACCAGAGGCTTATGTGCCTCATTCAGACTTATATATTGAAAAAGATTCATCGATTAATGACGAAATTGATAAATTACGGCATTCGGCCACAGCATCCCTTTTTGAACGAAGGGATGTTGTGGTTGTTGCCAGTGTTTCCTGTATCTATGGGCTAGGAAGTCCGATTGATTATGAAAACTTGATGTTATCATTAAGACCAGGCATGGAGAAAGACCGGGATGCGGTGATTAGAAAACTTGTCGATATCCAGTATACCCGCAATGATATTGCCTTTGAGCGGAATAATTTTCGGGTTCGGGGGGATATCTTGGAAATATTCCCAGCCGCATCGACAGAAAAAGCCGTCCGCTTGGATTTCTTCGGTGATGAAATTGAACGCATTACCGAGGTCAATACCCTGACTGGAGAAATCTATGGGGAACTGAGTCATGTTTCTATTTTTCCAGCATCGCACTATACAACCACAGCGGAAAATTTAGAGCGGGCTATTTCCGGTATCCAAGCTGAATTGCGACTCCGTTACGATGAATTAACAGCCAATAATCAATTAGTTGAGGCCCAACGGATTTTACAACGAACCAACTATGACATTGAAATGTTAAAAGAAATGGGCTATTGCAATGGAATTGAAAATTATACCCGCTATATTAATAACTCAAAACCGGGATCAGCACCCTATACCTTGATCGATTATTTTCCCAAGGATTTTTTAATGGTGGTCGATGAATCCCATGTTTCAATTCCGCAAATCGGCGGCATGTCGGCTGGCGACCGGGCTCGGAAAAGCAATCTCGTCGACTATGGCTTTCGTTTACCGTCCGCTTATGATAATCGCCCGCTTAATTTTGAGGAATTCGAAAGTAAGATTAATCAAATTGTCTTTACCACGGCAACCCCCAGACAGTATGAAAAAGACCATAGCCAAAAAGAGGTTGAGTTAATCATTCGCCCGACCGGACTGATTGATCCGGAAATTACCGTTCGTCCAGTAACCGGTCAAATTGATGATTTACTAGGAGAAATACGAGAAACCACCAAAAAAGGCCATCGGACCTTGATTACCACCTTAACCAAACGGATGGCTGAGGACTTAACCGATTATTTAAATGAAAATGATGTTAAGGTTAATTACCTTCATTCGGATATTGATACCATTGAACGGATGAAAATTTTACGCGACCTGCGAATGGGGACCTTTGACGTGTTAGTTGGCATTAATCTCCTTCGTGAAGGTCTGGACTTACCTGAGGTAGGCTTAGTGGCCATTCTCGATGCCGATAAAGAAGGTTTTTTACGGTCAGAGATTTCCTTAATTCAAACGATTGGGCGTGCGGCCAGAAATGTAGAGGGCCATGTGCTTATGTATGCCGATAAGATTACCCCATCGATGGAGCGGGCGATTGGTGAAACCAATCGGCGACGAAAAATTCAAAGAGCCTATAATGAAAAACATCAGATTATTCCTAGATCGATTAAAAAAGAAATTCACGCTGTCATTGAGGCCACAAAGGTGGCGGAAAAGTCGGAGGCTTATGGGATTGATGAAGAATTTATGGACCTTGAAAGTAAGCTAAAAATTCTAGAAATGGAAATGCTGGCCGCCGCCGAGGCTCTGGAATTTGAAAAGGCCGCCACCCTTCGTGACGAACTAAAACGCTTAAAAAAAATAGCTATAAATAAGGAGTAAAGAAGTGATGAAATATATTGAAATAAAGGGTGCTAAGGAGCATAATTTAAAAAACATTGACGTAAAAATACCAAGAGACCAATTAGTCGTCCTGACGGGTCTGAGTGGATCGGGCAAATCGTCCTTGGCTTTTGATACCATCTACGCCGAAGGCCAGCGGCGTTATGTCGAGTCGCTTTCTTCTTATGCCAGACAATTTTTAGGGCAAACGCAAAAGCCCAATGTTGAAAGTATCGATGGTTTATCGCCAGCTATTTCCATCGATCAGAAATCAACCAATCGTAATCCCCGGTCGACCGTTGGAACGGTAACGGAGATCTACGATTATTTTCGCCTGCTCTATGCCCGGATTGGCATTCCCCATTGTCCTAAATGTGGCAAACCAATTCGTTCGCAAAGTGTCGATCAAATTGTCGATGTGATTTTAAATTATCCTGAAAAAAGCAAATTTCAAATCCTATCGCCAATTGTCAGAAAAGAAAAGGGCCAACATAAGAAGGTCCTGGAGATGATCAAAAAAGAAGGCTTTTTACGGCTGATTGTCGACAATCAGCCGATGGAGATCACCGATGAGATTGAGCTAGAAAAAAACATCAAGCACACCATCGAGATCGTTGTCGATCGCCTAATTATTCGAGAGGGGATTAGAAAACGCCTGACGGACTCGCTAGAGACAGCCTTAAAGCTATCCGAGGGACTAGTAATCACCCAGATTATCGATGGGCCAAGTCAATTGTTTAGCGAAAAGCTAGCCTGTGCCGATTGCAATATCGCCATGGATGTGCTAGAGCCAAAAACCTTTTCCTTTAACAATCCCTTTGGTATGTGTCCGGATTGCCACGGCCTAGGTTTTCATCGGGAAATTGATCCCGACTTGTTGATACCCGATCGGGACTTATCGATTAGTGGTGGGGCCATTAAATTTTTTGGCCTAAAAAACGATTCCAAATATTATTACAATTTAGTTAAAGCCTTGGCCAAAGACCATGGCTTTAGCCTTGAGACACCCCTAAAAGAAGCACCTAAAAATTTTTTACAGGAACTCTTATATGGCAGTGAAAAAGAACTTCAGATTAACTATGAGGGGAAATTCTCCGGAACCTATACGTCAAAATTTGAGGGTCTGGTTCGTAATATGGAGAGGCGTTATCGGGAAACCACTTCTGAGCGGATGCGGATGGTCATTAATAAGTATATGTCCGAGATTCCCTGCCCCACCTGTAAGGGGAAAAAACTTAACCCGACTAGCCTAGCTGTGACCATTAAGGGTAAAAACATCATTGATCTAACTGATTTATCAATTGGAAAACTACTTGACTTTTTTGCCGACCTTGACTTATCAGAAACAGAAAAATTAATTGGCCAATCAATTTTTGTTGAGATTAACGCCCGTCTAGCCTTTTTAAAAGATGTTGGCCTTGATTATTTAACCTTATCGCGAAATGCCGGCACCTTGTCCGGTGGCGAATCGCAACGGATTCGTCTAGCAACCCAAATTGGTTCGGGTTTAGTCGGTGTCCTCTATGTCCTTGATGAGCCAAGTATTGGTCTCCACCAACGTGATAACCAACGTCTGCTGGCAACCTTGCGACGCTTGACTGACTTAGGCAATACCTTAATCGTTGTCGAACACGATGAGGAGACCATGGAAGAGGCTGACCACATTGTTGATATCGGACCAGGGCCGGGTGTCCACGGCGGGGAGGTTATCGCCCAGGGGACCCTTGGGGAGATTAAAAAAAATCCGGCCTCAATTACTGGCCAATACCTAAGTGGGTTAAAAAAAATCCCCCTCCCTCTATCTAGGAGAGAGGGAAATGGCCAAATGATTGCCATTAAAGGGGCCAAGGAAAACAATCTTAAAAACATCAATGTTAACTTTCCCCTAGGGAAATTTATTTGCGTCACTGGTGTGTCCGGTTCGGGCAAGAGTACCTTAGTAAATGACATTTTATACAAGGGTTTGTCACAAAAACTTTACCGGGCCATGCGAAAACCAGGCAAACATAAGTCCATGGAGGGGACAGACCTAATCGATAAGGTCATTGCCATTGACCAGTCTCCAATTGGAAGGACACCCCGGTCTAATCCGGCAACTTATACCGGTGTCTTTGATTTGATCAGGGATCTTTTTGCAAAAACACCCGAAGCCAAAAGCAGAGGGTATAAAAAAGGACGCTTTAGCTTTAATGTTAAGGGTGGTCGCTGTGAAAAATGTAATGGTGATGGTATTTTAAAAATCGAAATGCATTTTTTACCAGATGTCTATGTTCCTTGTGAAGTTTGTGGCGGCAAACGCTATAATCGCGAAACCCTAGAAGTGACCTATAAAGGAAAAAATATTGCTGACGTTTTAGCGATGACGGTTGAGGAAGCCTTGGAATTTTTTAAAAACATTCCTAGAATTCGTGAAAAATTATCAACCCTTGATGATGTTGGTTTATCTTATATTAAACTTGGCCAGCCCTCGCCGCAACTTTCGGGAGGAGAAGCCCAGCGAATTAAATTAGCGACCGAACTTAGTAAACGAAATACGGGAAAGACCTTGTATATTCTTGATGAACCGACAACTGGCCTACATATAGCTGATATCCATCGCTTGGTTGATGTTCTCCAACGTCTAACCGATTCGGGCAGCACGGTGGTGGTGATTGAGCATCAATTGGATGTCATTAAAGTGGCTGATCACCTTATCGATTTAGGGCCAGAAGGTGGGGATGGTGGTGGAAAAGTTGTGGCCTCAGGGACACCAGAAAAAGTAAGTCGGATAAAAGCATCCTATACCGGCCAATACTTAAAAAAGCTGTTGAATTAAGGGATAAAAAAGCTTAAGCTTTTAAAATCTAATTGACAAGACCTTCCAATAAGAGTATAATTTAACTAACATAAGAATTATTAGAATATGTGACAAAAAGGAAGGTGAATCTTATGTCTACATTAAAAGATTTGAAACCAGGCCAAAAAGGCTGTGTCCATAGCATTGGCATAACAGGTTTAATGCGACGAAAACTTATGGATATGGGAGTAACACCAGGGGTCGAAATTGAAGTCAATAAGATGGCACCCTTTGGCGATCCGATGGAAGTGCGACTCAGAGGTTATGCCTTAAGTCTTCGCAAGAAAGATGCCGAAAATATATTAATGCTGGTTTAATAATAACCCACTACCGGTTCGGTGGTGGGTTTGTTTTTAGAAATATGTGAAAGAGGAATATATGGAATACAGCGTGGCATTGGTGGGAAATCCCAACTCGGGGAAAACGACCTTATTTAATTGTCTCACCGGCAGTAATCTATATGTTGGTAATTGGCCCGGTGTGACCGTTGAAAAAAAAGAAGGGACTATTAAAGATACCAAAGAAGCGATCACCTTAGTGGATTTGCCTGGTATTTACTCATTAGCCCCTTATTCAATGGATGAAATTGTATCGCGGAATTTTATCTTGGATGAAAAACCAGATTTAATTATCAATATTATCGATGCCTCCAATATTGAACGCAACCTTTATTTAACGACTCAACTGATGGAATTGGGTCGTCCCATGCTAGGTGTTCTCAATATGATGGATGTGGTGAGTAAAAAAGGAATTGAACTGGATCTTAAGCAAATGGAAGTGGCCTTTGGCTTTCCCTTTGTGGAAATTTCAGCCCAAAAAGAAATAGGAATTGATCATTTAATTGAAAAGATAGGGATCTTGGTAAAAAAAACCAATATTGTTGCCTATCCCTCTGTTTTTCCTCCGGAAATTAATAGACCCTTAAGAAGTTTTGACCAAGCCTTACAAGAGGAATTTCCTGATTTGCTACCGACCTATCCGGTTTTTTTCAGGGCCATTAAATTGGCTGAACTAGACGAGGAATTGATCAGTCATTATGGTCAAAATGAGGTTTTATTGGCCTTAATTAATCGGACCCGCAAGCAGATTAAGAAGGTGACCAATCAAGATCTTGATGCGGCGATTGCCGATTATCGTTATCGTTTTATTACTGAAAAAATAAAACTGGTAATGAAGAAACCCCAAGAAGAGAGGATCAGTTTTCAAGATAAACTTGATCGGATTTTAATGAATCGTTTTGCCGCCCTGCCGATTTTTTTTCTGATTATGTTTGTTATTTACTACGTCTCCATTAGCCTTGTGGGCGAAGTAACGATCGGTTGGATTGAAAGCTTTATCAATGAAGTATTGATCGTCCAAGTGTCCGCTGCCCTTAGTTTTATTGGTTCTGCCGATTGGTTAATTGCCTTAATCACTGATGGTATAATTACTGGTGTGGGGGCAGTCCTAACCTTTATCCCGCAATTATTGGTTCTTTTTATCTTTATCTCAATCCTAGAAGATAGTGGGTATATGTCGCGAGTGGCCTTTATGATGGATCGGATTTTTAGGCGTTTTGGCCTTTCAGGAAAATCCTTTATCCCCATGGTGGTCGGCTTAGGCTGTTCAGTACCGGGAATCATGGCAACTAGAACCCTCGAAAATGACCGTGAACGAAAATTAACAGCAGTGGTAACCCCCTTTGTCTCTTGTGGGGCTAAAATGCCTGTTTATGTCCTTCTCGCCTCGGTCTTTTTTTCAACCTATCAGACAGTAATGGTTTTTTCACTCTACTTGATTAGCCTCTTAACGGTTTTTTTATCGGCTTTTATCTTATCAAAAACCTGGTTTAAAGGTGCTGATTCCTCATACTTACTTGAACTGCCAGCCTATCGTTTGCCAAAATTTAAAAATACAGCAACTCAAGTTTGGGAGCGGATTAAGGAATTTATTGTTCGGGCTGGAACGATTATTTTTGCCGCATCCGTGGTCTTATGGTTTTTACAAAACTATAGTCTTGGCTTTGAAAGTGTTCAAAGTGCTGACCAAAGTCTTTTAGCAACCTTAGGCAAGTTATTGGCACCGCTTTTTAGGCCCTTAGGTTTTGGCAATTGGGTGGCAACGGTGTCCTTATTATCGGGGATGGCTGCAAAAGAGATGATCATCTCGACCATGAGCGTCCTTTTAGCTGGGACAGAAGCGTCCTTTACCCAGGCGGTTAGCGGGATTTTCACCCAAGCCTCGGCCTTTAGTTTTGTCCTTTTTGTATTACTGGCATCTCCTTGTATGGCAGCTGTGGCGGCGATGAAAAAAGAATTGGGAAATTGGCGTGATTTCTTATTTGCCTTAGCTTATCAATTTACAATTGCTTACACCATTTCCCTGCTGGCTTATCAAGTTCTAAGTCGAATTTGGAGTTAAGAAGAGGAGGATTTATGGCAACGTTTATTATTGCAGCATTGATATTGGGTGCGGCCGGATACATTATTTATAAAAAAGTGGTAAAAATAAAGAGTGGTGATTTTTCTTGTGAGGGCTGCAAGGGGGAAGGGCCAGGCTGTTCAAATTGTCCACTCCACCAGCAATTAAAATCGGATGATAAAGAAGAAAATCAATGAGCCACATTTAAATAGCAAAGCCCATAAAGAGGTCGACCTCTTTATGGGCTTTGCTATTTATGCTTTAAGGATAAATAAAAATCATCTATAAAAGATGAAATCAAGAATTAAGTGGTACAATGTTGGTTAAAGTCAAAGGATTCATATTTTTGCTTTAAGAATGCCTTGGCTTCTTTTAAAACTTCTTTTTCTGAAATAGGAAGTTTGATATCACGAATTTCAATAATTTTAAAGGGATCATCTTTTATTGATTTGGTTAAGGTGTAGCCACCATATATTTTGGGAACAATTTTAACTTGTAAATTTCCGAAAGAAAGGATCGTTTTAAGACCATCAGTCCTTATTTTTTCAAACATAATCAAAACTCCTTTAGATAAAATTTGTAAATGGTGACTCTATTATACCAAATAAAAAATTAAAATAAATAGGAAAAAATCAAAAAAAGAATGGATTAAGACAAAAAAATGTATAATCGCAATAACTTAAAAGACCTGCCACAATTACCTGGCGTTTATATGATGAAAAATAATCTTGGTGAGATTATTTATGTGGGCAAGGCCATTAATTTAAGAAATCGCCTTCGTCAATATTTTCAATTAAAGCATGGGGAATATTCCAAGACGGCTGTTTTAGTCTCCCATATTGACCAGATTGAGACGATTGTCACCGACTCGGAGATGGAAGCCTTAATTTTGGAATCCAATTTGATTAAAAACCATCGGCCACGGTATAATATCTTATTAAAGGATGATAAAAGTTACCCGTGGATTCGAGTCAGTCTCCACGAAGATTTTCCTAAAATTACCATGACCCGAAATTTTAAAAAAGACGGCAGTAAATATTACGGGCCTTTTACCTCGGCCATGGCCGTAAAAAATACCATTGAAGCTATTTTAAAAGTGTATCCTTTAAAAACCTGTAACCGTCAGGTGAAATATGGCCAAAAATCAGGCCGCCCCTGTTTAAATTACCATATTGGTCAATGCCAAGGACCTTGCTTGGGTAAAATTAAACCGGATAAATATAGGGAAGACATCGATTCGATTTTAAAGATTCTCAATGGTCATTACGACCAATTATCGAAAAATTTAAAAGTCAAGATGGAAAAAGCAGCCATGGAACAAGATTATGAAAATGCGGCCAAGTATCGGGATCAAATCACTGGCATTAGCCATATCGCTGAAAAACAAAAGATTAATAGCGACAACCAACAAGACCAAGACTTTCTTAATATGGCTGTCAGCGACGAATTTGCCTGTTTTCAAGTCTTTCATGTTAGAGCAGGCAACTTGCTTGGGCGGGATCATTTTTTTCTTAAGGGGATTGGCGAGGAAAGTGAAGAGGAGATCACCGAGACTTTTATCAAGCAATATTTTAGCAATTGTGCTTATATTCCCAAAGAAATTGTGATCGGCCAAGCTTTAAAAAGCCATATAAGCCTAGAGTCGTATTTGTCAGAAATGGCTGGGCGGAAGATTAAATTAATCCGGCCACAGCGGGGTGATAAGGTAAAAATGCTGGAAATGGTCAAGGAAAATGCCAAGCTGGCATTAGACCAGCAAATCTTTGAAATCCAGCAAAAAGAGGCTGTTAAGAAAAATAAATTAATGGAATTGGCAGAGCTTTTAAAACTCGATTACCTCCCAAAGCGGATTGAAGTTTATGATATTTCCAACATTGGTGGCACTAATAATGTCGGGGGCATGGTCGTTTATAGCGATGGGAAATTGGATCGAAAAGCGGCCCGCCGTTTTAAAATTAAATCGGTTGAGGGGCAGGATGATTATGCCAGTATGCAGGAAATGGTTTTTCGACGCTTGGAACGGGCCTATAAAAAGCAGAAAAACTTTTTGCCCTTGCCAGAAGTGATGATGATCGATGGCGGCAAGGGTCATGTCGCAGCCGTTCAGGCAATCGTCGATATGTATCCTTTAACGACCGTGGTTTGTGGTTTGGTTAAGGATGACCACCATCGTTTAAGAGGCCTTTACGTTAATAAAGAGGAACATGCCTTACGTAAAACCAGTAGCTTAGGTGTTTTTCTTAATGGCATGTCAGAAGAAGTCCATCGCTATAGCTTGGGCTATCATAAAAATTTAAGAAAAAAGGGAATGTTGGCCTCACTATTAGAAGAAATCCCCGGTGTGGGGAAAAAGCGACGGGCCGCCCTAATGCTTTATTTTGGGCGAATTGACAATATTAAAACAGCTCCAGTTGAGGAGCTTATGAAGGTAGCGGGGATGAATCAAAAAACGGCTCAAGCTGTTTATGACCATTTTCATCTGACAAATAAATTAGAAAAATGAGGAAATGATAATGAGTGCTTTAAAGACAATGGAACGGACCAGAAAAGAAAGAAGAATAAAGGGAGCAGTGAGCATTGAGGAATTTTGTGAAGACTTAAATCTTAACAAGGTCTATTGTCCGGTTGATGAGATTGAGCTAAAGGATGTGGGGATTAATCGTCCGGGTTTAAACTTGCACGGTTTTTATGAGTATTTTGACCCCGATCGCCTGCAGGTTATTGGAAAGATGGAAGTGGCTTATTTATTAAGCTTGGATGATGAGAGTCGCAAGAAAAAAATTGATGATTTTTTTGCCCATGATTTCTTATGTGCCATCGTCTGTTGGGATTTGAAAGAAGTAGCCATGTTTGTTGAAGCGGCTGAAAAATATGGGCGAATCCTTTTAAAAACTGAAGAACATACGACAAAATTGTTCTACCATTTGGTTAATTATATCGATGAGTTATCAGCACCGGCCCTTAGCTTTCACGGTGTATTAGTGGAAGTTTTTGGGGTTGGCGTTTTAATCACTGGCCCGAGTGGGATTGGAAAAAGCGAAACAGCTTTAGAAATTGTCAAAAGAGGGCATTGTTTGATTGCTGACGATGTTGTCGAAGTGACCCGGGTTCACGATACCTATCTTATTGGGACAGCCCCAGAGTTATTGCAACATTTTATGGAGATTAGAGGGATTGGCATTATCGATGTGAAGACCCTATATGGGGCCCGGGCAGCAAAAAAATCAGTTGAAATTGAGATGGTTATTCGCCTTGAAAATTGGGATGAACGCTCACCCTATGATCGATTGGGCCTTGACCAGGAAAAAATTGATATTCTGGGGATTGAGGTCCCCGAAGTGATGATCCCCGTTTCAGGGGGGCGAAATCTGGCCTGTATTATTGAAACCGCAGCAATCAATAATCGGACCAAAGAATACGGTTATCATTCGGCCCAGGTATTTTGTGATCGAATTACTGAATACAATAATGACGATATTAAAAAGAGAGAGAAACTTTTACAAGAGAAATGAGGAAAAAATGAGAAAAAAAGAAAGAAAATATGTTTTAGACGGCCATACCCATACATTGGCTTGTGGCCATGCTTATAATACTTTATCAGAGCTTGCCCAAGAGGCGGCGCGCAAAAATTTGGAAATGATTTGTTTGACCGAACATGGGCCAGCCTTACCGGAGGCCCCGCAAGCGGTATTTTTTGCCAATTATCGGATTATTCCCTCGGTGATTAATAATGTAAGGATCTTAAAGGGAATTGAGAGTAATATCCTAGATACCGATGGAAAGGTCGATGTGCCACTGGAAGCAAAGGATTCGATTGAAATTATCTCAGCCTCTTTGCACCTTCCTTTATTTACGCCAAAAACAAAAAAGGACAATACCAGTGCAGTCTTAGGGGCAATTAATAATCCTGAGATTGATTTTTTATGTCATCTGGGAAATCCCCTTTATGACCTAGACTATGAAGCCATTCTTCAAGAGGCTAAAAAGCACAATACCTTAATTGAAATCAATAATGGTACTTTCCTTGTCCGAAAGGGATCAAAAGCCAATTGCCAGTGGATTGCCAATCGCTGTAAAGAATTAGATATTCCCATTATTATTGGTAGTGATACCCACTTTGTGTCGGATATAGGTAATTTTAAATATGTTGATGCCCTCCTTGATGACGTTGATTTTCCTGATGAATTGATTATTAATCTAGAAACGAAAAGACTGGTCGATTATTTAGAAAATAAAGGCCGAGTTTTATTTAAGGATATCCGCCAAGAAGCTGATGATTTATTTGCATAAGTAGAAAAAAATATGATAAAATAGACCAAGCTTGCCATAATTAGTAATGAATGCCGATAAAAAGTAGTGAACTAGGAAAGGATAGACCGATGACGATAAAGATCTTAACGGATTCTGCTTGTGATATTTTAGAAGAAGATTGTCAAAAGTATGATATTGAAATTATCCCAATTTATGTAACCCAAGGTGAAGAAAATTATCGTGATGGGATTGATATCACGCCAGAAATTGTCTTTGAAAATATGCGCAAAGGGGTTGTTTATAAGACGGCTCAGATCCCCTATGGTGATTTTTATAAACGCTTTGAAGAACTTATTTTAAAAAACCAAGCCTTTATTTATCTTGCTTTTTCAAGTGGCCTATCAGGGACTTATCAAGCGGCAGTTCTAGCCGAGCGAGACTTAAAAGAAAAATACCCTCAGGCTGATTTTAAGGTTTTTGATACTAAGGCGGTTTGCTATGGCTTGGGCCTGATAGTTTACCGTGCGGCTGTAGCCGCTAGCAAGGGAGCCGATATGGAAAGCTTAAGCAAGATCATCAAAGAGGGGATTGTCCAGATCAAACATGTTTTTACGGTTACTGATCTTCAATATCTGTATCGGGGTGGTCGGCTCAATAAGGGGACGGCAATTATTGGAAATATGCTGAAGATTAAACCCCTGCTAGAAGTCAGCGAAACTGGGGAGTTAAAGCAAATTGATAAAATTAGAGGCGATAAGAAATTACTAAAGGCCATGGTTGACTATCTTGAACAAAATGGCAGTAATTGGGAAAATCAAACGATTGGCATCAGCCATGCTGATAATCCTCAATTAGTGGAGGCCTTTGTGAAGATGGCAGGCAAGCGTTTAAAAACAGATCGCTTTAAAATTACCCTACTTGGGGCGACCGTTGGGACCCATTCTGGTCCCGGGACCTTCGCTGTCTTCTTCTTTAATGAAGACGAAAAAGGAATAAAAACAAAGTAAATAGGAGAGAAATGTTAGATAAATTAGATTTTTTAGCGGGAAAATATGCCGAACTTAATGAAAAAATTAGTGATCCTCAAGTAATTGCCGATCAAAATGTTTGGAAGAAATTGATTAAAGAACACGCCCATATCGAGCCAATTGTACGAAAATATGATGACTATACCAAGGTTTTGGCCGAAATTGAGGAGACTCAGGAAATGCTTGCGGATAAAGAGATTGATAAAGACTTTCAAGAAATGGCAGAAATGGAATTAGAAGACCTTTGTCAAAAAAAAGATGCGATCGAAGAAGACTTAAGAGTTCTTTTGCTCCCCAAAGACCCTAATGATGATAAAAATGTTATTGTTGAGATTCGAGCCGGAGCAGGTGGCAGTGAAGCCGCCCTTTTCGCTGGCGATTTGTTTCGGATGTTTACCAGATATGCCGAACGCCAAGGCTGGAAAAGTGAGATTATGAGTTCCAGTATCCCCGATATTGGCGGAATTAAAGAAATTATTTTTTCAATTGAAGGCTCTGGGGCCTATAGTCGCCTTAAGTACGAAAGTGGGGTCCACCGAGTCCAACGGATCCCGACAACGGAGTCAGGTGGACGGATTCACACCTCAACGGCAACTGTTGCTGTCTTACCAGAAGCCGAGGATGTGGAAATTGATATTGGCCCCAATGACCTGCGGGTCGATGTTTACCGGTCGTCAGGAAATGGCGGTCAAAGTGTTAATACCACTGACTCAGCCGTCCGGATGACCCATTTGCCAACGGGCATTGTTGTAACCTGCCAGGATGAAAAGTCCCAGCTTAAAAATAAAGATAAGGCCATGAAAATTCTAAAAGCTCGAATTTATGAGATTGAACAAGAAAAGCAGGACAGTGAAATTGCTAAAAATCGAAAAAGTCAAGTTGGCACGGGCGACCGCAGCGAGCGAATACGTACCTATAATTTCCCCCAAGGGCGAATTTCCGATCATCGGATTGGCTTAACCGTTCATCAACTTGATGCCTTTCTCGATGGCGATATTGATGAGATGGTCAATGCCTTAACGACCAGTGATGAAGCGGCCAAATTAAAACAATAAAAAAGTGCTTTAACCAACAAAAAAGCCTCAATCGAGGCTTTTTTTTATTTAGCATATAATTTAAAAAGAAATATGTTTTCGAATATAGTCACTGACTTCATTAATGGGAA
>CAZJGM010000007.1:0-41613 GCA_964545675.1 uncultured Lachnospiraceae bacterium
GGTTATTTTAGCAATTAAAGGGGCTAATAATGAATAATTATAAAGTTATCCCCAAGCTATCCACAAAAACAAGCGATTTGTGGATAAGTTTACAATAGTTATCCACTTATTAACAAGATTTAAAAAGTTATTGCTTTTAGTATAGCAAATTGTTGATAAGTATTCAATCACTAATAAATAATGATTAGAAATTTTGCTTTGCTCTTTCTTTACGATCCCTAAAAAATACACTAAAAAAAGCAATTATCAGGGTATTTTGATTGAATTAGCTAGAAGTGGCAAGATTTCCTTGACAAAAAAAAATTAAAATTATATAATTTTGAGGTAAAAGTAGTGTGAGCTTATAAGCAAATGAGATAAAATTAGGAGTCAGGGGGTGTCAAGATGAAAAGAACATATCAACCAAAGGTCAGACAACGTAAAAAAGAGCATGGTTTTCGTAAAAGAATGTCAACCAAGAGTGGACGCATTATTTTAAAGAAGAGACGACATAAAGGAAGAGAAAAATTATCTGCATAGTTCGCTACAGACCGTTTTTTATAAGCGGTCTTTTATTTAAGCAGAAAGTGAATGTCGTGAATGAAAATTAATTCCCTCAAAAAAGAAAATGACTTTAAAAATGTATTTAATCACGGAGACGTTTTTGGTAATCGCACCTTTGTTATGTATTTTTTAAAAAATAAATTAGAAGTAAATCGAATCGGCATTATCGTCAGTAAAAAGATTTCAAAAAAAGCAGTTGTCCGCAATAAAATTAGACGGCAAATAAAAGAAGCCTATCGATTAAATGAAGAAAAAATTACCAGTGGATACGATATTATCCTCATTGCTAGGGAAGCGATTAAAACAATAGACTATCAGAAGATCGAAAAATCGTTAATGCATTTGTTTTATAAGAAAAATTTATTAAGAGAAAAAATTAAAAGAAAAAAATATTGAGGGAAAAAATGGCAAAAATAGCTAAAAAATTTATGATTGGATTGGTAAAAGCATATCAGCGGATTATTTCGCCCTTGCTGGGAAATAATTGCCGCTTTCGGCCGACCTGTTCAGAATATTTTCTTCAAGCTGTTGACAAATACGGTGTTTTTAAGGGTCTTTACTTAGGAAGTAAACGGATATTTAGATGTCACCCTTTTAATCCCGGAGGATATGATCCACTTCCTTGAAAAAAAAGGAAAACTAAGGAGTTATTGAATGGATTTTTTATACCAGGCATTTGGTTGGATATTGTTCCAGGTTTATAATCTGATTGGCAATTATGGTGTGGCAATTATTGTCTTTACCATTTTAATGAAACTGTTACTCTTACCACTTAATATTAAACAGACAAAATCGATGAAGGATATGCAGCGACTTAATCCGGAATTGCAAAAATTAAGTAAGAAATATAAAAATAATAAAGAAAAATTAAATGAGGAAACCCTTAAATTATATAAGGTCTATAAGGTTAATCCAGCCGCTGGTTGCCTGCCTTTACTGGTTCAATTTCCAATTTTAATTGGTTTATTTCGGGCCTTGCGAGAACCAGAAGTGTACGTTTTTTTAAATGGCAGTTATGAAGCGATTAATCGGGCTTTTTTATGGATTCCCGACTTAGGTAGTCCCGATCCTCTCTATATATTACCGATTTTAGCAGCCGTATTTACCTTTATTACCCAAAAATTAATGACGGCAGCCAGTGCCTCAAATCCCGATGATCCCAATGCCAAAACGCAAAAGATCATGCTTTATGTGATGCCGATTATGATTGGTTATATTTCCATTAATTTTCCGGCTGGGGTGGCTCTCTATTGGGTTGTTCAAAACATCTTCACTTTTTTCCAACAATTTATTATGCTACGGATGCCAGTCGAAGAAATTTCACCAGAAGAAGCCGAACGACGGGTCAAAGAAGAAGAGAAAGAAAAAAGAAAAGATCTAGCGGCAAAACGGGCAGCCAATAATCCTTATGATAAAAAGAAGAAAAAAGAAGACCGTAATGATAAGGGACCCTTAACAAAACCGGTGACCAATAAGAAAATTTCTAATAAGTCATCAAAATCACGAAAAAAACCAATTTCTGAAATTCCTGAGCGTGATTCGACAGACTGAGACGTATGGCTTTCTTAAGTAAAAAAGGAGGAGGGGGAAGAATGAAAAAGATGATAACCGGTATTGGTAAAAATCTAGAAGAGGCTATTAATGATGGATTACAGCAGCTTGCTGTGACCAAAGAACAGGTTGATATTAATATTTTACAAGTACCCGATAGTGGCTTTAAAAAAATCTTTGGCAAAAAAGAAGCGATTGTTGAATTAAGCTTAAAAAATGATCCTGAGCAAAATGCCGTGGTCTTTTTAACAGATGTTTTTAATGCCATGAAAATTCCTTGTAAAATTAACACCCGTCTTGAAGACAATCTATTATTTATTACCATTGAAGGTGATAATATGGGTGTTTTAATTGGTCGACGCGGGCAAACCTTGGATTCGCTTCAATATCTGACGAGTTTAGCCATCAATCGCCAGAGTGATGACTACGTTCGAGTAATCCTTGATACTGAAAACTATCGCCAGAAACGTCAAAAGACATTGGAAGATTTAGGTGAAAAAATGGCCGGTAAAGCTTCTTATTATCGTAAAAAAATGGTTCTTGAACCAATGAATCCTTCAGAACGGCGGATTATTCATGCTAAACTCCAAGATCATCAAAAGGTCTATACCTATAGTGAAGGAGTAGAACCCTACCGTCATGTCGTTATTCAATTAAAAGATAAAAACTAGTCATTTAAGAGAAAATTAGTTTAAAAGGTACCGAGATAATCGGTGCTTTTTTTGATTAAATTTCTTGTGAAACTAAGGATTTTATACTATCATTATGAGTTAATAAGAAGGAAATTTAGGAGTTAAGATGAACAATAAATTATTAAACGAGGATACCATTGCCGCTATAGCCACGGGTATGGGTGGAGCTGGAATTGGTATTATTCGCATCAGCGGGGATCAGGCGATTAAGTTAATCGCCCCTCTTTTTATTAATCCCAAGGGAAAAAGCTTAAAACAAGCAAAATCACATCAATTAGTCTATGGGCAAATTAGAGATCCAAAGACAAAGAATGATATCGACGAGGTACTAATCTCCAAGATGCTTAAACCCAGGTCCTATACGGCTGAAGATGTGGTGGAAATTAACTGCCATGGGGGAGTTGTTCCCATGCGGAAAATTTTAAACTTAATTTTAGAGACGGGGATTCGTCTGGCTGAACCGGGTGAATTTACCAAAAGAGCTTTTTTAAATGGCCGCCTTGATCTCACCCAGGCCGAAGCGGTCATGGATATTATCAATGCTAAAACTGAAAAAAGTTTAGACTATTCCCTTTCCCAATTAGAAGGAAAGTTTTCAACCGAATTAGAAGCCATTGATGAGGCCTTAATTGATCTTTTATCACATATTGAAGTGACCATTGATTATCCGGAATATGATATTGAACTTATCACAAAAGACCACTTAATAACCGCTCTTAATGACCTTATTTTAAAAATCGATCAGCTATTAAAAGGTGCTGAGGTGGGAAAGATTTATCGTGAAGGGATTACAACAGCCATTGTCGGAGCCCCTAATGTTGGTAAATCCTCGCTTCTTAATAGCCTAACGATGGAAAACAAAGCGATTGTCACCAGTATCCCTGGGACAACTAGAGATACCATTGAAGAGTATATCAATATTGAGGGGATTCCTTTTAAAATCATCGATACGGCCGGCATTCGTAATACGGACAATGAAGTAGAAAAAATTGGGGTCGAAAAATCAAAAAAATTATTAAAAGAGGCCCACCTTATCCTTTTTATGCGGGATGCAACAAAAGAATTAACAGCCGGTGAGCAAGCGTTAATGGCATTATTAAAAAACAAAGAAACCATTTATATAGCCAATAAAACCGACCTAAATGATTGCTTGGCCTTAGAGGAAAAATGGTTAAGCATGTCCTTGATTGAGGAAGAGGGCTTAGAAGCCTTAAAGAAAAAAATGGTCGGTCTAATCCATGATGGTTCCATTAATCAAGAAGCTGATTATTTGGTGACCAATAGTCGGCACATTCAAAAATTAAAAGAAACAAAGGCGGCCTTAATGAGTGGTAAAAAGACCATTAATGAGGGAATGCCGGTTGAACTTGTTTCCATTGATCTGATTGAAGCCTTAGAGGCTGAGCGAGAAATTAGTGGAAAAGTAATTGGTATGGATGTTGTAAACCAGATTTTTAAGAATTTTTGTATTGGAAAGTAGAGGAAAAATGACATATTCAGGTGGAAATTATGATATCGTCGTCGTCGGAGCTGGCCATGCAGGTTGTGAGGCAGCCTTAGCTTCAGCCAGAATGGGACTAAAAACCCTTTTATTAACCATTAACCTTGATTCAGTGGCCCTGCTTCCCTGTAATCCATCGATAGGGGGAACGGGAAAGGGTCATTTAGTTAGGGAAATTGATGCCCTGGGGGGTGAAATGGCCAAGGTAATCGATGCGACCATGATTCAATCTAAAATGCTTAACACGGCCAAGGGCCCAGCAGTTTATTCCCTACGGGCCCAGGCCGATAAGAAAAAATATCAAAATCGAATGAAGCAAATTATTGAAAATCAAGCAAATTTAGCCTTAAAACAACAAGAAGTGGTTGAAATAATGGTTGAAGACGGAGAAATTAAAGGGGTTAAAGTCTTAACCGGGGCAGTCTATGGGTGTCAGGCGGCCATTATTTGCAGTGGCACTTATTTAAAAGGGCGGATTATCATTGGCGACGTTGATTATGAGGGTGGGCCTAATGGCTTATTCCCGGCTAAATATTTGTCGGCGAATCTTTTAAAAAATGGGATTAGCCTCCAACGTTTTAAAACCGGAACCCCAGCTCGGGTTGATGCCAAATCCCTTGATTTTTCAAAAATGAGCCGTCAAGATGGGGATGATGTAATTGTTCCCTTCTCCTTTGAGACAGGAGCCATTGATATTGAGCAAGTGCCTTGTTACCTAACCTACACCAATGAAAAAACCCATCAGATCATTGATGATAATCTGGACCGGTCACCCCTCTACACCGGTGGTGTTAAAGGAGTGGGTGTTCGTTATTGCCCCTCGATTGAAACCAAGGTTGAACGTTTTCGTGACAAGGACCGCCATCAAATTTTTATTGAGCCTGAGGCCCTAGATACTAATGAAATGTATGCCCAAGGCTTATCCTCTTGCTTGCCTGAAGATATTCAAATTGAACTCTATCGGACGGTGGCCGGCATGGAAAAGGTTGAATTTATGCGGTCTGCCTACGCCATTGAATATGATTGCATTTATCCGACAAAATTATCAGCCAGCCTTGAATATATGGATATCAAAGGCTTGTTTTTTGCTGGTCAGATTAATGGCACATCCGGTTATGAAGAAGCCGCCGCCCAAGGCTTAATGGCAGGCATTAATGCCGTTCACTTGATTAAGGGAAAAGAAGCGGTGATTCTCGACCGGTCCAAGGCCTATATTGGGGTTCTGATCGATGACATTATTACCAAAGGCACCAATGAACCCTACCGGATGATGACATCACGTTGCGAATACCGCTTGCTCTTAAGGCAAGACAATGCTGACCTTCGCCTAACGCCCTTAGGCTACCAGATTGGCCTTATTAGCCAAAAGCGTTACGATGATTTTTTAGCAAAGAAAAAACGTGTTGACGATGAAATTGAACGCTTAAAAAAAGTAACCGTTAAAGCCAGTGATGAAAACAACCAAGTCTTAAAGACCTTAAATAATACCCAAATCAATCGCAGTTTATCACACTTTGAATTAATGAAACGACCAGAAATTAACTATCAAAGTCTTAAAATCTTTGATCATGACCGTCCTGATTTAAGTGCAAGTGAAAAAGAGCAGGTTGAGGTTCAAATCAAATACCAAGGCTATATTAAAAAGCAATTAGTCCAAGTGGAACAATTTAAAAAATTAGAGAAGCGACTGATTCCAGAATCAATTAGTTATTCAGAGATTAAAGGCCTTCGCAATGAAGCCATTGAAAAATTAACGGCCATTAAGCCGACATCGATCGGTCAGGCTTCACGGATTTCCGGGGTCTCACCAGCCGATATTTCAGTGATCCTAGTTCACTTAGAACAAAAAAGAAGACTGGGGGCTTGATCAATTGGATAGGCGTTGTCAAACATTAATCGATCTTGGCGGTCACTTAAAAATAGAAATTAATAAGGACCAAGCATCCTTGCTACTTACTTATATGGATAAAATCTTGGAAAAAAATAAAGTCATTAACCTAACGAGTATTACCGATGAAAAAGATTTTATGATCTTACACTTACTCGATTCCCTCAGTCTCCTTAGTCTAATTGCCAAAGAAACGTCAAGTATTATTGATATTGGAACCGGGGGCGGTTTTCCCGGCATTCCTTTAGCCATTATGCTGAAAAATGTAAGGGTGACACTGGTCGATTCAACCCAAAAAAAATTAAAGGTAATTGACGAAATTGCCAAAGAACTTGCAATCGATAATATCACAACGGTCCATGGCCGGGCTGAGGAATTAGGAAGGAATGACCACTATCGGGCTTCTTTTGACCTAGTGGTATCGCGAGCCGTTGCCGATCTTCGGGTCCTTTCCGAATATTGCCTGCCACTGGTTAAAAAAGATGGGATTTTTCTAGCAATGAAGGGAAAAGACTATCAAGCGGAATTGCAAGCGGCAAAAAAGGCAATGATGCTCCTTGGTGGAGAAATTAAGGAGGTTAAAAAAGATTTCCTACTGCAAAGACAGCATGACCATGTTATAATAGTCACAGAAAAAATTAAGCCAACACCCTATAAATACCCAAGGCATTCGGGAAAAATAAAAAAAAGCCCCCTTTGTTAATGGGGAGTAAAGAGTGGTGTGTTAAGATTTAGGAGTCTAAAAAAGAATGATAAGGCTAGTGTTTCACGTGAAACACTAAGACTAGCAAAGAGTTAGTGTTGGGACGGGGCAAAAATAGTGTTTCACGTGAAACAGTACAGGAGAAAAACAGATGAGAAAAATTATTGCCGTCTTTAATCAAAAGGGTGGTGTGGGAAAGACAACAACAGCCATTAATTTAGCCGCGGCATTAAGTATGAAAGGTTATCGCACCTTGGTTATTGATAGTGATCCCCAAGGAAATGCAAGCAGTGGTCTGGGGATTGATAAAAATAAGCTTGACCAAAGCCTTTACCATAGCTTAGTTAATGGCATGGATTTAAAGGCAATTATTTTAGAAACTGAGATTGAAAAGCTCCACCTCTTGCCAGCTAATGCTGATCTTGCCGGGGCGGAAATTGAGTTAGCCAATTTACCGCGGCGGGAGTTTCGCTTAAAAGAAATGGTTGCCGGCATTCAAGAGTATTATGATTATATTTTTGTCGATTGCCCACCCTCGCTGGGGATTTTAACCATTAATGCCCTGACCCTTGCCGATGCGGTTTTAATTCCCATTCAATGTGAGTTTTATGCCTTAGAGGGTGTTAGTCAATTAATTAGTACCATTAGTTTGGTGCGCCAAGGCCTTAATAAAAAGATCGAAATTGAAGGTGTCGTGTTAACGATGTTTGATCGGCGAATTAATTTATCCAATCAGGTAGTTGATGAAGTGGTTAGCTATTTTAAGGCTAAAGTTTATGAAACCATGATTCCCAGAAATGTCCGTTTAGCAGAAGCTCCCAGTTATGGACAGACAATTTTTGACTATGCCGAAAATTCAAAAGGGTCCAAAGCCTACCTAGCATTGGCCGATGAATTTTTAGCAAGACAGGAGTAAGAGAGAATGGTAAAAAAAAGGGCTCTAGGCAAAGGCTTATTGGCATTGATTCCTGAAGATAGTATTGATGTAGAAGAAATTGACCATGAAAAATTGTTTTTTTATGTAAATATTAACAAGTTAAGACCAAATCCTAATCAACCACGACAGACCTTTGATCCGCAAACGATTGAAGACCTTAGTGAGTCAATTAAGGAACATGGGATCATCCAGCCACTAATTGTTCATGCAGAAGAAAATGGCTATACAATTATTGCTGGTGAACGGCGTTTCCGAGCGGCCATGATGGCCGGTTTAAAAGAGTTGCCAGTCATTGTCAAAGACTTGTTGCCCGAACAAATTCTTGAGATGGCGATTATTGAAAATGTTCAACGAGAAGACCTTAATAGTATTGAAGAGGCCTTGGCTTATGGTGCTTTAATGGAACGTTTTGGATTAACACAAGGAGAGATTGGTCTGCGTATTGGTAAAAGTCGGACGGCTATTTCCAATGCGCTACGATTGTTAAGGTTACCAGAAATCATCCAGGACCACATAAAAAAGGGACGACTAACAGCTGGCCATGCCAGAGCAATTTTAGCAGTGGATGATGAATCAACAATGATCGCCTTTTCAGATGAAATCATTAAAAACCAACTTAGTGTGCGAGCGGCTGAAAAAAGAGTAAAAGCCTTTCAGACTAAAAAAGAGGAAAAACCGAAAAAAAAGATTGATCTCTACGCCTTAGAAATACAAGAAAATTTAGAAAGACTATTAAATGCCAGGGTTAAGGTTAAAAATAGAGGAAAAACGGGACGAATTGAAATCGCCTATGGGTCGATCGAGGAATTAGATACGATCCTTAAACAGCTGGGCTATGAGAAAGATCAATCGAGAAACGGAGAGTTAAAATGAATCAGATTATCAAAAAAAGGCGTTTATCACCCTTAGAAACATCTGTTTTTGGAAATGTTATTTATGTACTACTGGTCCTTATCTTTAAGAATATCTTTGATGCTAGTGGATCGAGTAATTTTAATTATTTGGTCAGTGGCTTACAGTTAGGCGTTGTTGGCGTATTTTGGATCGGCTTATTTGCAGTGAGTTTTAAAAACATCTATGCAGGTGATAAAAAACGGTATTTTTCCTATGTTTTTTACACCTTGATACCAATTTTAATTCTAACCGCTAGTGTAACCCTTGTGACCATTTTTGCACCGGGAGAAACAGCTAGTGCGATTTGGAATCAATTTACCTTTTTAGCAGCTCCGACGATTTTTTGGTACCTGCCTTACGGTATTATTTATCAATTAACAGATGCCACCATTACCGTCTTTGTTTTATTTGGGATCGGCCTTTTGATGACAATTATCTTCCAAATCAGCGGAATTATTCTTGGTCGTATATTGGGTAAAAAATATTGGCTGGAAACAAAAAAAGAGAGTAAAGAAGCCCAAGTGATTCAAGAGAAAAAAGAAAAAGTAAGGAAGCGGAAGAAAAGTAAAAAACAACGAGAATTTATTGGGATGGAAAAGATTTCTGATGAAATTACCAGCGAAAGTTTTCGGCCCGAAAAACCAGAACACATGACACAGGTGATTATTGAGGATTCTAATCAAAGCAAACGTAATGTTTCGACAAAGGATCAGAGAGAAAAACTGTTTCAAAAAATTACGTCTGAAAAAAGCCAGGTTGAGAGAAACAAGGACTCCCAACAAGATCCGCCAAGCAAGACCGATCTAAGACCACCAAAACCAGCATCCATTCCAATTCTTGAGGATGCCGATCGAATTGGTGAGGACATTCGGATCAATGAAGAGACGATTAGGGAAAAGGACCCAAGAAAAGAAGCATTAGAGGCAGATAAATCATTTTTAATGGAAACGAGCCAAATTAAAATTATTGATGAAGAGGATATAAAAAATTTTTATAAGGACAAAGAAAAGGACAAAAAATGAGTTTTTTGACTGCGACAGATTTACTTTGCCTTCTTATTTGTGGGATTTTAGCGTTAAATGGTTATCGTCGTGGTGCAATAAATTCTCTGATTAACTTTGGCGGATTTATTGCATCTTTTATAATTGCCCGTCTTTTTTCACCAATATTAGCTGAAAAATTGATTCAAGTTCCTTTATTTAGAAATTTAGTCGATAAAATAAATATCGAAGAAATTAGCCAACCCTTATTGGCAAGCTTTCAAGCAAATCCTTTAATTCAAGAATCAGCAGGGGGACTAAAGGAAGTTATCTTAATTGTGATTAGTCAATTTATTAGCTTTGGTCTGATTATTATTCTCGTTTCACTAATCATTGGAATCCTTCAGCTTTTATTTAGGGGGATTCACAGAGTCCCAGTGATTGGTGGGATCGATCGTTTTTTAGGCCTAGGAATTGGGCTGATTATTGGTCTGGGTCTTTGTTTTTTAATGGTTTGGTTTTTTAATATGATTGATCTTTATAATGATCAGGCCTTAAATTGGCTTAATTATCAAAATAGTTATTTTTACCAAAAGATCGTCGGCGTTTTTCTAAATAATCTTTTTTAATAAAAAACAAGCAAGTTGTAGTTATCGGAAAGGAGCAAAATGCAGTATTTAGCAGAACAAGGAATGAACTATTTAAATAGTTTTGATTGGACAAAGTTATTTCAAAAAGGAATCACCTCAATTATTGTGCTGGTGTTAATATTTATCAGTATTCACCTTAGCTTTAAAACCATCGATCGTCTTTTTAATGAGCGAAAGAAAGGCTTAAGTCCTCGCGAAGCCAGACGGATTGTAACCTTAAATACCACCGTAAAGGCAGCCATGAAAGCTGTGATTTGGGGTGTTGGCGGCCTGATTATTATTGGCCAATTCATTAACGTCACCTCCTTGCTAGCAGTAGCAGGGGTTGGGACCTTAGCCATCAGTTTTGGTGCTCGGGGCCTAGTTGAAGATGTCATGGGTGGTTTTGTGATTGTTTTTGAAAACCAATTTAGTGTGGGTGACTATATTATTTTAGATGAAGACCACCATGGGATTGTCGAAACAATTGGTATTCGAACCACTAACATTCGGGAATTTGATGGCGGCTTGTTTATGATTCATAATGGGAAAATCGATCGAATGACAAATTATTCTAAAGGGAATATTAAAGCCATTGTTGAGGTAGGGATTGCCTATGAAGAGGATATTAGTAATGCCCAAGAGATCTTAAATCAATTGTGTGAAGACCTTTATCATCAACATAGGAATTTGTTTTTCCAAATACCGGTGGTCCTTGGGGTTATGGATTTAGGGGATTCGGCCATTAATATTCGCATCATTTGTGATACCGATGCCAATGGAAAATTTGAGGCAGAACGTCTCTTAAGAAAGCGAATCAAAGATGAATTTGACCAAAAGGGCATTGAAATTCCCTATAATAAGACCGTGGTTTTTACAAAGAACGATGAGGAATAAGAATGACGCTTAAAGAATATCAATTAGGTGACCAGGTTGAACTTAAAAAAAAACACCCTTGTGGCAGTTTTAGCTGGGAAATTATAAGAGTGGGTGCAGATATTAAGATCAGGTGTTTAGGCTGTGACCATGTGGTGATGCTCCCGAGGATAAAATTCAACAAACAAATTAAAAAAGTGATTCCTAAAAAAGATGGCAGTGATAGATGAAAAAATTTATTAGTAATGAGTGGAATCAGGCCACTGCTTATTTTCAAGGACATTTAAAAACGCTTTTTTATTTAATGGTCCTTCTTTTTACGATCCTGATAGGAGCAAGCACCGCCTACTTTTTTTATCATCCTGAATTAACACAGGCCTTATACCTCGACTTAGTGGCTGTTTTTGAAAATAAAATTGCCAGCGGCAGCCAAGGAATTGACCTTTTGGGAGGGATTTTTTTCAACAATCTATGGGCAGCCGGGATGGCCATCTTGCTGGGCTTTATACCATTTTTATTTATTCCTTTTTGGACCCTGACATCAAATGCCTTAATAATTGGAATTGTCGGGGGAATTTATAAGTTAAGCGGTTTTGGTGTTTTTGCCTTTTTAATAGGGATCTTGCCCCATGGTCTGCTGGAAATCCCGGCTTTTATCTTAGCGGTGACCTTGGGCCTTGACCTATCTTTTAAATTAATAAAGGTGATTTTTAAAAAAAATAAAGGCCAAGCAATAAGGGAGACGGTAAAAAATACAATTCGCCTTTATTTTTTATGGATCGTTCCCTTATTATTCTTAGCAGCTATTATTGAAACCTATATGACACCGGTATTATTTGGTCTGGTTAGTTAAATAAAAACTTGCAATAAGACCATAATATGCTATAATTAAAAACTGGTATCCTTGCTCGTCAGGGTGACGAGCCATAGTCCATAAGGAGGTGAAAGGAAATGAGAGCGTATGAAACATTATTTGTTTTGAAGCCAGATCTTGAGAAGGAAAAGATTGAGGAATCAATTGACAAGGTGAAAGCGATTATCGAAACAAGAGGGACCATCGAAAAAGTTGATGATTGGGGCAAGCGACGATTAGCCTATGAAATTGACAAAAAGTACCAAGAAGGTCATTATGTTTTGATCGAATTTAAAAGCGAAAATACCGTTTTAGATGAGCTAGATCACTTGTACAAGATTAATGAATCATTTATTCGTAACATTGTTATTAAGAGAGAAAAATAGGGGGTGTTTTTGTGAATAAAGTAATTTTAGTAGGAAGACTGACAAAAGATCCTGAAGTTAAAACCACAATGACGGGAAAAACAGTTGCGACCTTTACCTTAGCAGTCGATCGTCGATTTAAAAATAAAGATGGTCAAAAAGAAGCCGACTTTGTTCCCATTGTCTTTTGGGCAAAACCAGCTGAAATTTTGGGGCAATATCTGTCAAAAGGCAGTCAAGTTGCCATATCGGGACGACTACAGGTTAGAAATTACGAAGCACAAGATGGGCAAAGACGTTATGTCACGGAAGTAGTTGGGGAAGAATTTACATTCTTATCATCTTCAAAACGTGAGGGTTCTTTTAAGCCTAGCCAAACTCCTCAAGCAGATAACAATACCTCGGTAATGGGACTCGATGATGATTTCCATTTAATGGCTGAGGATGACGAAGTACCTTTTTAAGATAGGAGGAAAAGCGAATGTCAAAAGTGTTTAAGAAAAGAAGAAAAGTATGTGAATTCTGCGAACGAAAAGCAGGAGAAGTTGATTATAAAGATGTTGTCACCTTGAAAAAATTTATTTCTGAAAAAGGCAAGATTTTGCCAAGACGTGCAACTGGCACTTGTGCCAAGCACCAGAGAAAAGTCACCGAAGCCGTTAAAAGAGCGCGAAACGTAGCCCTTTTACCCTATACAACAAATAACTAAATAAAAACTGTTATTTAAAGAAGCTTCTTTGAATAACAGTTTTTTATTGCTTTATAAAGTCTATCTTAAAAAAGAATGTGAAAGTAAAGTGATTATGGTATAATTATGAAATTAGGATGCAATATAAATTGACAGAAGAACAAGGGAGGAAAGATGAAAACAAGAGGACTTACAGAAGGGGCTATTTTTTGTGGCATTGCCGTACTATTATCATTAGTTAGTGTGTTTATTCCCTTTCTTGTATTATTAACTTTTTTTATTCCTGTGCCGATGATTGTTCTTGGAAAACGCCAAGGCTTAAAGGTCAGTATCCTTTCGAGCATTGCCGCAGGTCTTTTAATTGGGATTTTACTAGGGCCAATCCTAGCCCTTCAATTTGGCTTATTAATGGTATGGGTAGGGTGCAGCTTAGGCCTTGCCTATCAAAAAAATCTTTCCGCCTTTAAAAAATCAATCATTGGGACCATTGGTTTTGCTGGCTTTATTATTGTCATTATTTTAAGTTATCAATTGCTTACGGGGATTGATTTTGCTGGGACGATGATGGGATTTTTTGAACAAGGGGCTCAAGATGCCTTGGCTTTTTATCAAAAATCAGGCTTGTTAAATGGCAGTCAGCTCGATGATATGAAAGAGATTATGGAAGCCAGTATGAAAATGGTGATGATGACCATACCGACGACTTTTATTCTCTTGCCGGTTATTTTAGCACTGGCTAATGTCTATAGTACCGATTTGATTCTAAAGCGTCTAAATTATCCGGTTAAGTCTTTTAAAAAACTGGAAAATTTAAAATTACCAAACCATTTAAAAGTCGTCTTAACCCTATCCTTGCTGGTCACCTTTATGGTTTCGTTCTTTGATATTCAAGTTATTCCAGAAATATATGTTGTCACCATTCGAAATTTGGTCTACTTGGTATTCTTTGTGATGGGTCTGGCTTGTATCTTTAATTTCCTAGCGGTAAAAAGAATCAAAAGCAAGGCGATTAAAATTTTGCTTGTTATTATGAGTATCTTACTCCAAACGGTTGTAATATTTTTGGGAATTGTCGATACCTACCTTGATATTCGTAAATTATTTCGAAAGGAGATATAAATGAGAGAGACACAAAAAAACATGACCCTCTTATCATTGGCGATGATTCTAATTCTTTCACTGATTACAAGCTATTATAACAATCTTTTAGGAATAATAAGCGTCTTAGCCTTTGCCTTTTTATTGTATCAATACAAAAAAAAGCTTTCCCTCGATGAAATTAAATCAAACCGGGCAATCGATGATATCTATGAAGATCTTGATAAAATTAACCAAGAACGGATGTATGAAATGCCGATCGCCATGGCCATTGTCGATGACGAAGGGATGATTTACTGGTATAATCAAGCCTTTGGGACGGTCTTTAAAAAAGAAGATCAAGCCTTATTTAAAAAAAATATTATTGAGGAATTGGGTTTTAATTTAAAAGAAGCCATTCAGGTGGAAGAATATATTTTTAATTATGAAGATTGTGAGTATGGTGTGGTGACCAATGCCTTTTCTGATCGTGTTCATAATTTTGAACTGGTCCATTTTTTTGATATTACTGAACAGACCAAGGAACGAAAGATTTATCGCAATAATTCGCCCTTATTTTGTTACATTGTCGTTGATAACTACGATGAGATTAATGAAAAAATCCCGAATCATAAACGCTCGGCAATTTTAAGCCAAGTCGATATAAAAATTAATGAATGGGCAAAAGCAATCGAGAGTGTGATCATCGAATATGAAAATGATCGCTACTTGATGATTTTTGAGCGGGGAAAGATATGTTCACTCCAAGATGAACGCTTTAAAATTCTTGATGAGGTCCGGGAAATCGAAACCGATGAGAAATTGCCAATTACCCTAAGTATTGGAATTGGTATTTCGGAAAAAATATTAGGCATTAAGGAATCGCAAAAAGTATCCCATGCAGCCTTGGAAATTGCCCTGGCTCGAGGTGGCGACCAGGCCGTTGTCAGGCGGGATGATAAGATGCTTTTTTATGGCGGGAAAACGGAAGCCACGGAGAAAAGAACCAAGGTTAAGGCCAGGGTTAAGGCTCACGGTCTTAAGGAATTGATCAGGGAAGCCGATAATGTTATCTTAATGGGCCATCAAAATCCCGATATGGATTGTTTGGGTAGTGCTGTCGGGGTCTTGGGCATTTGCCGGGCCCTCGATAAAGAGGCAAAAATTGTCATTCGCGAAATTAATTATTCGATTAAATCACTGTTCGAATATTTAATGGAGAACGGTGACTATGACGAGGCCTTTATTAAACCGCGAGAGGTTGAGGGTTTTTTGGAAAAAAACACCTTATTGATTGTGGTTGATACCCAAAATGGCAACCATGTCGAAATGCCTGAGCTTTTAGAAAAAGTTTCCAAAACGGTAATTATCGACCACCACCGGCTTTCTGGTAAGACGATTCCCAATGTCTTGTTAAATTATACCGAAGTTTATGCCTCATCAACCTGTGAGTTAGTGACTGAACTGGTCCAATATATCGATGAAAAATCATCAATGGATGTGGTCGAAGCCAATGCCCTTTTAGCCGGGATCTGTATGGATACCAAGATGTTTACCCTAAAAACAGGGGTTAGAACCTTTGAAGCGGCCGCTTACTTAAAACGGCGAGGAGCCGATACGATTATTAGTAAGATCTTATTGCAAGATGATTTATCGACCTATGCCGAACGGTCAGAGGCGGTTAATGCGGCTAAAATTTACTTTAAAAATATTGCCATCTCAGTCTTTGAAAATGATACCGACTATGGGAAATTAGTGGCGGCTCAGGCAGCCGATGAACTCTTGAATATTAAAGGAATTATTGCGTCCTTTATTATATTAAAAAATAGCGAAGGTCTGATGATTAGCGGACGATCCATGGGAGAGGTTAATGTTCAATTAATTCTTGAGAAAATGGGTGGTGGCGGTCATTTAGCCATGGCTGGTGCCCAACTTATGGGTGAAGATGATCCGGAAGTTGGAAAAAAATTACTAATCCAAGCAATAGAAAATTATAAAAAGGAGAATGAATAATGAAAGTTGTATTATTAGAAAATGTTGAAAAGTTAGGCAGTAAAGGAGACATCGTTAATGTTAAAAGAGGTTATGGGCAAAATTATCTGCTTAAAAAGAATTTAGCCTTGTTGGGGACGAAAGAGAATATTGAAATGGCCCTAAAGGCTAGAGAAGAAGAGGCCAAGCGTTTGGTTGGAAAAAAAGAAGATGGTGAAAAATTAGCCGCCATCATTAATGAAACCGAGATTAATTTTACTGAAAAAGTCGGCGATGATGGCCAGCTTTTTGGTTCTGTTACCAGTAAAGATATCGCCGAAAAACTAGAAGCAGAAACGGGCATTAAAATTGATAAACGTAAAATTGAGCTTGACACACCAATTCGTAATGTCGGTCGGATTGACGTAAAAATCAAGACCTTTCCCGGCGTTATAGGTGATTTAACGGTGGTTGTCAAAGGAGAGGAATAAAAAAGCCAGTGGTAAATACGAAGGTAGCCCCTCATAATATTGAAGCCGAACAATCGATTCTCGGTGCTATTTTGATGGAGGAATCGAATATTGCCAAGGCTGAAGAAATTCTAAGTCCAGAGGATTTTTATCGTAGTGCCCATCGGGAAATTTATCAGTCGATGTTTGATTTATATAATGAACGAAAACCGATTGATACAGTAACCTTGATGAATGCCTTAAGAAATAAAGGCCTACTCGATGAGGTTGGCGGCCCGACCTATTTAAGCGAACTTATTGAAATGGTCCCCATCCATAGTAATTATCTGGAGTATTGCCAAATTGTTCATGAAAAAGCCGTCGTCAGACGGCTGATTTTCAGCTCATCTAAAATATTAGAAGAGAGTTATGGGCAATATGGCAATGTCGGTGACTTAATTGATCGGGCTGAACAAGAAATCTTTAAAGTATCCCAAGGACGACGGACCAGCGATTTTCAGACCATTCAAGAAACCTTGGGCCTTACCCTTTCGCAGATTGAAGAGGTTGAGAAAAACAAGGGAAAATTGACCGGTGTGGATACCGGCTTTTCGGAATTAAATCTGATGACAGCTGGCCTTCAAAACTCTGATTTAATTATTGTGGCGGCCCGACCTTCAATGGGAAAGACGGCCTTTGCCCTGAATATTGCTCAGAATGCAGCCCTTAAAGACAATTGTTCGGTGGCTATCTTTAGTTTAGAAATGTCAAAGGAGCAATTGGTCAAGCGAATGCTTTGTGCCGAGTCCTTAGTCGATAGTAATAATGTCCGGACGGGAAACTTATCAAAAGACGATTGGGAACGCCTGTCTCTTGGTTATAGTCGGCTATACGAGACACGCATTTCCGTCGATGACACGCCGGGTATTACCATTTCTGACCTGCGGTCTAAATGCCGCCGTTTAAAAGCCGAAAAAAGTCTCGATTTGATTGTTGTTGATTACCTGCAATTGATGAGTGGCGGGGGACGGAGTGAAAATCGCCAAAATGAAATTTCTGAAATGTCCAGAGGCCTAAAGGCCTTGGCCCGGGAAATGGAAGCACCGGTTATGGCCTTGTCACAACTTAGTCGGGCTCCAGATGCCAGGACTGACCACCATCCGGTTATGTCTGACCTTAGAGAGTCGGGATCAATTGAACAAGATGCCGATGTGATTATGCTTCTTTACCGGGAAGCTTATTATGATGATAATCCGGAACTTAAAAATATTGCTGAAGTTAATATAGCAAAACAACGAAATGGTCCAACCGGAACGATAAAACTGGCTTGGATCCCAGAATATACAAAATTTAATGATCTGGCCCAAGGTTTTGATGCCCAAGACTATGGCGAAGAACTATTTGCGTAAAGAGGAAAAAAATGAAATATGATGTGATTATTATTGGTGCCGGTCCCAGTGGGATTTTTGCAGCAATGGAATTAAAAAATAAGAATAAAGATTTAAAGATATTGATGTTTGAAAAGGGCAATTCCATTGAAAAACGAATTTGCCCCAAGCGAAAGACCGGTAAGTGTATTGGTTGTAAGCCTTGCAATATTACCACTGGTTTTGCTGGGGCCGGGGCCTATTCAGATGGTAAACTCTCGCTCTCGCCTGATGTCGGGGGTGAATTACCCGAATACATTGGCTATCAAGAAACCGAGGATTTAATTGCTCACGTTGATGATATTTATCTTCGTTTTGGTGCCGATACAAAGGTCCACGGCATTGACCATCCCGAGCGAATTAGGGATATCCGAACCAAGGCTATTCAAAGCAATTTAAAGCTAATTGAATGCCCGGTCCGCCACATGGGAACAGAGGTCGGTTATGAAATTTATAGCCGGATCCAAAAACACCTGCTTGATGATTTGGGCGTTGAGATTAAATTTAGAAGCCCGGTTGACCACCTAGTCATCAAGGATCAAAGGGCCAAAGGGGTCGTCGTTAAAGGTGAAACGATTGAGGCTGATAAAATCATCGTTGCTGTTGGCCGAGAAGGGTCCGAGTGGTTTAAGCAGATGTGTGACGATTACGGTGTCCAAACGACGGTTGGAAAAGTCGACCTTGGGGTCCGGGTTGAAACCAGAAACGAAGTCATGCAGGAAATTAACGAATCCCTGTACGAAGGAAAACTGGTCTATTATACACCAACTTTTGACGATAGTGTCAGAACCTTTTGCTCAAATCCCGCCGGGGTTGTTTCGACCGAATACTATGAAAACAAACTAGCAGTGGTCAATGGCCATAGCTATAAGGCCGATGCCCTAAAAACCAATAATACCAATTTCGCCTTACTGGTATCCAAAAGCTTTACCGAACCCTTTAAGGAGCCAATTGCCTATGGCAAACATGTCGCCGGCCTTGGCAATATGCTAACAGGCAATAAAATTATGGTCCAGCGTTATGGCGATTTTTTAAGAGGACGACGGACAACGGCTGAGCGGATGAATCGTAATAATATTAGGCCAACCCTAACGGACGCTGTTCCAGGTGATTTATGCCTAGTCTTACCTTATCGGATTATGAAGGATATCGATGAAATGATCCAAGCCCTTAATCACGTTTCCCCCGGCCTTGCCAGCGATGAAACCTTGCTTTATGGGGTTGAAGTAAAGTTTTACTCCAATAAGGTTAGTGTTGATGAGTATTTTCAATCAAGTATCGAAAATCTTTATGTGATGGGTGACGGAGCCGGCGTGACCCGAGGCCTGATGCAGTCCTCGGCCAACGGGGTTTTTGTGGCCAGAAACTTATTTAGATGAGTTTATACATTGTTGGCACACCGATTGGAAACTTAGAGGATATCAGTCTTCGAGCCCTTGAGACACTAAAAAAAGTTGATCTAATTGCGGCTGAGGATACTAGGCATTCGATAAAATTATTAAATCATTTTGAGATCACCACTAAAATGATTGCTTATCATGAACATAATGAGCATCAAGCAGCAGAAAACTTGGTTGCTCACTTAAAAAATGGCAAGGAGATCGCCCTAATTTCCGATGCTGGCATGCCCCTTATCTCTGATCCAGGATCAATCTTAATTAGAAGCTGCATTGAAGCAGGTCTTTCAATTGAGGTGATTCCTGGGCCTAGTGCTGGGCTTTCAGCCTTGGTCTTATCGGGACTAGAGACACGGCAGTTTTTATTTCTTGGTTTTTTAGAAAAAGACACAAAGAAGTATAAAGACGGCATTGAGGCGATTAAAAAGTCCCACTATACTCTGATTGTCTATGAGTCTCCCCACCGCCTGAAAAAAACCTTAACCAAGCTTGAAAAAGCCGGTCTAGGCCACCGAATGACCAGTATCTCCAGAGAACTGACCAAGCGTTATGAGGAAACACGCTATGGAACAATTTCTGAACACCTTTTATATTACCTTGAAAATCAACCCAGAGGTGAATTTGTTCTCTGTATTGAAGGACAAAGTCAAGCTGAACAATCAGCCCTCCAAGAGGAGAAATTAAAATACATTAGCGTCGAAGAGCAATTTGAATTCTTCCTTAAAGAAGGATTGCCAGAAAAAGAAGCGATGAAACAGGTGGCTAAAGAGCGGGGCATGTCAAGACGAGATGTTTACAATCAAATAAAACGATAAAGACAATTTGCAAATAAAAAATACAATAAAAAATGCGATGAAAAGAAGAGTAGGTGGAGAAAAGACCGATAGAGAGTCGGGGCAGGTGGAAGCCGATGGTCAAGATCCAGTGAAGATGGCCTTGGAGCATGTTGAGACTCGTCAACCGCTTGTTAGCGATACAACTAAAGTTTAAGACTAATTGAGGCCTTCTTTGCGAAATGAAGGTAAATTAAGGTGGTAACGCGAGATCTTCGTCCTTATAGGGTGGAAGATCTTTTTTTTGATAAAAAAATAATTTTAAAAGTAAAAAGGAGAAAACATGGCAGAAAAAACATTTTATATTACAACCCCTATTTATTATCCCAGTGGCAGCCTACATATTGGCCACACCTATACCACTGTTGCAGCTGATACGATTAGCCGTTTTAAAAAGCTTCAGGGTTATCAGACTTATTTTTTAACGGGTACCGATGAACACGGACAAAAAATTGAGAATGCGGCAAAAGAAGCCGGACTAGAGCCGCAAGCTTATGTCGATGGGGTGGTCGAAGGGATTAAAAAACTATGGGATACCATGGATATTGCTTATGATCAATTTATTCGGACGACCGATCCGGACCATCAAAAAACGATCCAGCGGATCTTTAAAAAACTTTACGACCAAGGGGATATTTATAAATCCAATTATGAAGGCCTATATTGTACACCCTGTGAATCTTTTTGGACCGAGGGTCAATTAGTAGAAGGTTCTTGTCCCGATTGTGGTCGGCCAGTCGAGCAAGCCTCAGAAGAAGCTTACTTTTTTAAGATGTCTAAATATGCCGATCGCTTGATGGCACATATCGACGACCACCCCGATTTTATTCAGCCGGAATCACGAAAAAATGAGATGGTTAATAATTTTATTAAAGCCGGTCTTCAAGACCTTTGTGTCTCACGAACTTCTTTTTCTTGGGGGGTACCGGTCGACTTTGATCCCGGCCATGTCGTCTATGTCTGGATCGATGCCCTGCCCAATTATATTTCAGCCCTTGGTTATTTAAACGATAAGCCCGATTTAATGGCAAAATTCTGGCCAGCTGATGTCCATTTAGTCGGCAAGGATATTATTCGTTTTCATACCATTTATTGGCCGATTATTTTAATGGCCCTTGACCTGCCCCTGCCCAAGGAGATTTATGGTCATGGCTGGATCCTCTTAAAAGGGGGAAAGATGTCAAAATCGGTTGGAAATGTCGTTGATCCAGTGCTTCTGGTTGAGAAATACGGGGTCGATGCCCTGCGCTATCATGTGCTGCGGGAAATGACCTATGGGTCAGACGGGATTTATAATGAAGACCTTTTAGTTAGCCACATTAATTCCGATCTGGCCAACGACCTAGGCAATCTCTTAAGCCGGACCTTGGCGATGACCGAAAAATATTTTGATGGGGTTATCCCTGAAAAGAAAGAAAGTGGTGAATTTGACGAGGATTTAATAAAACTAGCCATCCAAATTCCCAAAGCTGTTGAAGAGTATATGAATAAGCTAGACTTTAGCCGGGCCCTTGAGGAAACTTGGAAATTGGTGGCTCGAGCCAATAAGTATATCGATGAAACAAGGCCTTGGGTCTTGGGCAAAGATCCCAAGCAAAAGGACCGTCTGGCCCAAGTGCTGTATTGTCTAACCGAAAGCTTGCGTATCATTACCGTTTTAATTAAAGCGGCTATGCCAAAAACAGCCGAGAAAATGGCCATGCAGCTAAATGTAAAAGGCCAATACCTGACCTGGCAAAGCCTTCAAAGCTTTGGGGCCTATCCAGAAGGGGTTTTTGTTAAACGCTGGGAGCCGTTATTTCCCCGCATTGAAGTTTTAAAGAAAGAAGATAAAAAAGAAAATAAAAAAGAAAAAAAGATAAAAGAGACCAAAAAAAATGACAAATTGCCTGAAGGCTTAATTGGCATTGAGGATTTTGCAAAGGTTGACCTTAAGGTGGCCGAGGTTATCGCGTGTGAGCCTCATCCTGATGCCGATCGTCTGCTTGTTTTAAAACTCAAAGTTGGTCAGGAAGAAAGACAGGTGGTATCGGGCATTGCTAAATACTACACACCGGCTGACTTAGTGGGTAAAATGGTGGTTCTTGTGGCCAACCTAAAGCCCGTGGAACTGCGGGGGGTGGCCTCTAATGGGATGATTCTGGCCGCCACCAAAGGAAAGAAATTATCGCTGGTAACGGTGGACGGCATTGCCTCCGGTGGGAAAGTATCATAAAAAAGCCTTTTATTAATTTTAAAACCCTGATCACAAGTTGATAAACTTTTGAGCAGGGTTTTTTGTAAGGTTAATTAACATTAAAATTATGGGTATATAAATAGCATAATAGAAAAATAGGGATTAAGAGGGGGCTATTTATGAGTGATCCAAATAAAGGAACGATCCGACTAATTCATGGTAGTGTGATCGAAGCTGTTTTTGAAAAAAAGCTGCCTTTAATCAACAATAAATTGATTACGATTGAAAATACCGAGGCTATTTTTGAAGTCAATTCTTATGTCGACGAAAAAACCATTCGGGCCATTGCCCTGACCTTTACTGCAGGCATTTCAAGGGGGGATACCATTATTGATACCGGAGAACCCTTAAAAATACCGGTAGGGATGGAGGTTTTAGGAAAGATGTTTGACATCTTTGGCAAGCAATTGGATGAGAGTGATCCGATTGAGAATCCGCAACTTAAATCGATTCATCAAGATCCCATACCCTTTTCCAAACGCAGCACTTCAGATGAATTATTTTTAACCGGTATTAAAGCCATTGATGTTCTCTCACCACTGGCTAAGGGTGAAAAAACCGGTTTATTTGGTGGAGCTGGGGTTGGAAAATCGGTATTGATTACAGAACTAATTAAAAATACGGCTACCAATACAGAAGGCCAGAGTGTTTTTTGTGGAATTGGCGAACGCTCTCGTGAAGCCGAAGAATTATATCGGGAAATAAAAGAAGCAGGGGTTTTGCACAATACAGCCCTTATTTTTGCCCAAATGAATGAACCGCCTGGGGCGAGATTTCGAGTCGGCCATGCGGCTCTTACCATCTGTGAGCATCTGAGAGATGCTGAAAAAAAAGACATTCTTCTGCTGATTGACAATATCTTTCGTTTTATCCAGGCCGGTTCAGAAGTTTCCGGATTAATGGGGAAAATGCCGTCTCGTGTCGGCTATCAACCGACTTTAGCCAGTGAATTATCAGAACTGGAAGAACGGATCTGCAATACAAAATCTGGTTCAATTACATCAATCCAGGCAGTTTATGTGCCAGCTGATGATTTTACAGACCCTTCGGCAACCCACACTTTCTCACACCTTTCATCGTCGGTGGTCTTATCGAGAAAACGAGCCAGCGAAGGCCTTTATCCGGCCATTGACCCATTGAGTTCATCATCTAAAATGTTAAACAAACAAATTGTTGGAGACCGCCATTACCAGATTGCAAGAGCAATTAAACAAAATCTAGCGTCCTATGAAAAGTTAAAGGATATTATTGCCATGCTGGGAATTGAAGAATTATCAAAAACCGATCGGGGGATTGTTTATCGGGCAAGACGATTAGAGCGGTTTTTGACCCAGCCCTTTTTTACGACCGAGCATTTCACCGGAATTCCTGGCAAATTAGTTGACTTAGAGGATTCATTGGAAGGGTTTGAAGGGATTTTAAATGATGACTATAGCAATTATAGCGAAAGTGATTTGTATATGATTGGTAAGATTGATGAAGCCGATAATAAGAAAAAAGAAAGGGAATTAAAGGATGCGAATTGAGATCATACTTCCCAATCAAAGTATTTTAAATCAGGAAGCCCAAAAGATCACCGCTCCTGGAAGTGAAGGGTTTTTTCAAATATTGCCGAGGCATGTTGATTTTGTCAGTAGTCTGGTTCCGGGGATTTTAAGCATTTTTAATGAGTCGTCCGTTCTTTATTATGCCATCGATCGGGGGTTTCTCGTTAAAAAAGCAGATATGGTTTATATTGCCTGTCTCCAAGCCATTGTTGGATCTGATCTTGAAAGTTTAAGTCAAACCATTGCTGATAATTTTAGAGAGCTTGATGAAAAAGAAAAAAAGATCAATACCGTTTTGCGTAAATTGGAGGCAGACACCTTGAGACGGTTTTTGGAAATGGATTAAAGGAGGCAGCCATGGGCAAAGAAGATTCAGAAAAAGAATTTGTTAAAAAGGTCGATTCTGAAGCTAAGCGGAAATTAAAGGCACGAGATAAAAATGAGATTATGTTTGGCCTTGGAACCTTTGGGATTATCGGATGGTCTATTTCAGTTCCGGTTCTTCTGGGTGTTCTGCTGGGACAATTTCTGGATAAAAAATTTGCAATGGGTTTTTCTTGGACCATTACCTTATTATTTATCGGTGTTGTCGTAGGTTGCATCAACGCTTGGCATTGGGTTAAGAAAAAAAGCGGCGGGAGATAAAGAAATGATTATTGCGTTTATTGGTGGTATCGTTTTGGGCTTCGTTTTTTTCGGAGGGCTACAATTAAGTATTCATCTTTTAGATAAGGTTAGGTATGCTGGCCTCTTGATGATAGCAAGCCTATTCTTACGGATGGGGATATTACTGGTGGGATTTTATTTCTTGATGGATGGTTCCTTTCTGAATTTGTTAATGGCCTTAATTGGCGTGATTCTGGTTCGTTTGATATTAATTTGGCGATTATCAAAAAAATAATGTGTTAGAAAAGGAGGAATTCTTTTATGAGCATTGATCCAAGTAGTATCGTTTATTTTGAATGGCATTTTATAAGAATAACAGCTACTTTGGTTTTCACATGGATTACCATGGCGATATTGATTAGTGTTGCCTTTTTCTTGACCCGGAGTTTTAAAAATAAAAGGAGCATATCCAAGGGGCAATATTTCTTAGAAGCCCTCGTTGTGACGATTGATAATCAAATTAAAGGTATTTTAAAAGAAGATTCAAGACGGCTGATTGCCTTTGTGGGAACCCTATTTATCTTTATATTGCTTTCCAATATTTTATCGATTGTCCCTGGTTTTATCCCACCGACCGGGTCTTTAAATACGACGATTGCCCTATCACTTTGTGTCTTCTTAGCCGTTCCGGCCTATGGCATTTCCAGCAATGGGATCAAAGATTATCTCAAAGCCTATACCTCACCGTCAGTGATCATGCTGCCCTTTAACATTATCGGTGAATTTTCAAGAACCATTTCCATGGCCATTCGTCTCTATGGGAATGTGATGAGTTTATCGATTATCGTAGGGATCTTGCTAGGGGTTATTCCCCTCTTATTTCCAGTGGTCATTCAATTGTTTGGCCTGCTAACCGGTGCGATCCAAGCCTATATTTTTGCTGTTCTAGCAACCGTTTACATTTCTTCTGCTATTAAAGGAGAATAGGTATTTTAAATTTAAGGAGGTTATTTATTATGGATTCCATTACAACAATTGGGATGGTTTCAATTATTATGGCAGGGTTTACGATTGCCATCGGTTCGATTGCTCCAGCCATTGGCGAAGGAAACGCCGTATCTCAGGCCCTTAAATCCATCGCCCAACAACCTGATGAATCAGATACGATTTCACGAACGCTTTTTGTCGGTCTGGCGATGATTGAGTCAACGGCTATTTACTGCTTTGTCTTATCGATGATTCTTTTATTTGCCAATCCCTTCTGGAACGCTGTGATCGGATAAGATCATGGAAATTAACTGGTTTGAAATTGTTGCCCAGATTATTAATTTTGGAATTGTCTTGTTTATTCTTCAAAAGCTCCTTTATAAACCGGTGATGAAGGTGATGAAAGATAGAGAGGATGGAATTGCCTTGGCTTTAAATCATGCTGACCAAAAAATGAATGAAGCCCAAGAATTAATTGAACGCTACGAGCAAAAAATAGAAGAAAGCCAGGCAGAGGAAGAGAAAATTTTAAATGCAGCAAGAAAAGAAGCGTCCCGGGTGAAAGAAACTCTGATTGAATCTTATAAAGAGGAGGCAGAAGAAAAAAGAATCGCCTTTCAGAATGATCTTAAGCAAGAAAAAGAACAATTTATTGATGCACTGGGAAAAAGTCTTGGTAAAAATGCAGTTAAACTGGCTGGTCATATTTTGACTTCGATGAGTGAACAGGATATAAAGAAATTGGTATTTGATGAATTTATTAAAAAAATCAAAGACCTAAAACTTGATTCCAGCGATGATTCGATAAAGATGACAGAGGATAAGCCACAATATGATTTTTTAATTCTGACTAGTGCGGAAGAAGTGCTTGAGGATGATAAAAAAAGATTAAAAAGAGTAATAGATGAAAAAATAGCCAATGATGTGAACATCAATTATAAAGTAGATGAAAGTCTAGTGATCGGCTATGAATTAAAGTTTGAAACCTTCACACTTTCTTCAAATATTAAAAAATACCTTGAAGAAGCAGAAAAAAATGTTTTAAAAATTCTTAATGAGCAGCTTGAATAAAGGAGATCTTATGTTAAAGGAAGAGCTTCATGTATTTAATCAATCGGTTGATCGAGCCCTAGAAAAATCACTAAGGGCTAATGATATCGATGAAAGTGGAACCCTTATATCACTTGATCGGGGGATTGCCCTAATCAAAGGTCTATCCTCTGTAAAAAATCAAGAACTCGTTGAATTTCCGGGGAATATTATGGGAATGGCTTATAATCTGGACCCAAGTTCAGTCGGAGTGATTCTACTGGGTCCCTTTGAGCAATTAAAAGCCGGTGACCCGGTTAAACGAAGTCATAAGGTTGCTGATGTCCCAGTTTCAGAGGCATTTTTGGGACGAGTGATCAATCCCCTTGGGAAAATTCTCGATGGAAAAACGGAAGTAGCCCCCACTAAACGCCTTCCCATTGAGCGAGAAGCACCACCGATTATGCACCGGGCACCAGTTAATGAACCCTTGCAAACCGGGATTAAAGTTATCGATTCGGTTGTTCCGGTGGGAAAGGGCCAACGGGAACTGATTTTAGGGGATCGTCAAACAGGAAAAACAGCCCTTGCCATCGATACGATTATCAATCAGAAGGACAAAGAAGTCATTTGTATATATTGTTCAATTAGTCAACAAATATCTTCGGTTTCCAAGATTATCGAAGCCCTTAAAGCACATAAAGCCATGGATTATACCATTATCATGGTCGCAGGTTCAGAGGATCCACCGGGATTATCCTATATTGCTCCTTATGCGGCCACAAGTCTGGGCGAGTATTTTATGGAAAAGGGGAAAGATGTCTTGATTATTTATGATGATTTAACAAAGCATGCCCGGGGTTATCGGGAAATATCCCTGCTCCTAGAACGACCACCGGGACGAGAGGCCTATCCGGGGGATATTTTCTATGTCCATTCACGCTTGCTTGAGCGATCCACCCATTTAAAAACAAAATATGGTGGTGGCAGTTTAACGGCACTTCCAATTATCGAGACCCAGGCCGAAAATATTTCCGCCTACATTCCCACCAATCTTATTTCTATTACCGATGGTCAGATTTATCTATCGCCTAAGATTGCGCAAATGGGAAATTTACCAGCGGTTAATATTGGAAGCTCTGTCTCGCGGGTAGGTGGAAAAACCCAGATTCCTATTTATCGGGATATTACCAGTCAATTGAAGTTAAGCTACTCACAATTTGAAGAGCTGGAACTTTTTTCCAGTCTCAGTACCCGTATTGATGAAGAAACCCAAAAAATTTTAGAGCGTGGCAAACGCATCCGTAAAATCCTTACCCAACCCCAATACTCACCGGTTGAAGTGACTGAGCAGATTCTTATTTTTATGACGGTACTCGAGGGTTTATTGGATTCAACCCCGCTGGAAAAAATCGAAGAAGCAGAGGAAATTATTAAAGAAGTGGTTTCTGAGAATAGTGAGATTAGCCAGCAATTGCTTAAAGGAAAAGAACTGGATGAAGAATTAAAAGAGAATCTTCTGAACATAATCAGAGAACGATTAGAATTTAGGTGATGAGATGCAAAATTTACAATCCCTTAAAAAAAGCCTTGAATCAACAGAAAGTCTAAAAACCATTGTCACAACGATGAAGGCCCATGCAGCGACTAATATTGTTCAGTTTGAATCGGCGGCCAAGGCATCGATGCGCTACCGAAGTATCCTAGATATGGCCCTTTACGTTTTGCTATCACAGGAAGATGAAATCATCACAGCTCAAGAGAAAAAAGAGGCTTATACCCTTCATATCATATTTGGTTCAGACTATGGTTTGGCCGGTCAATTTAACGAACGGATGGCAAATTTTGTGCTTGAGAAGATCCCCAAGGCTTCCGATCATCGGGTTATTGTGATTGGCGAACAATTGCTCAATCGTGTGCGTGATGACCTTAACATTATTGATGTCGGGACCTTACCTCTTAGCCAAGAAGGGATTTTTTCTGTTGTACAAGGTCTATTATTTAAAATTGAAGGGCTCCTAGATAAAGATCCACCTTTTAAAGGGCTTCTATATTATTGCAATCCCCTTGAAGAGTCGTCTTGCCAAGAAGAAAGCGACGTTTTTTTTCCACTTGATTTAAAAGCCCTGTCGGAAAAAAATATAAAATGGGATTCGCGAAGTATCCCTACCTATCGCATGGATGGACAAGATCTTTTATCAGACCTTATGAGTCAGTATTTCTTTTTAACCCTGTATCGGACTTTTTGCTATTCCCTCGTTTCTGAAAACATGAGTCGGATGGAATCGATGAGTTCAGCGTCTCAAAACATCGATGAAAAGATCGAACGTCTTAATTTTATGTATCGGATGAAACGCCAAAGTGATATTACCGCTGAAATCAATGATGTTATTTCGGGATTTAAAGCCATTAAAAAGAAAGATGACCATCATCCATGATGGTCATCTTTTATAATGTGATTTTTAAATAAGCGACCATCAAGGCAAAAAATAGGGTAATTGACAGGCAGGCCTCATTAAAACCTAGTTCAAAGGCCCCCATTATAGCAAGATAGTTTTTCTTTTTAATCAAGGTATAATAAATGACAATACCGATTAATAAGGAACCGACAAAAAGAAGGGCTTTTATCCCATAGGATAAGAGATTAACTGAAACATCGATATTAAAAAGTAATTGAATGAAGGTGCTGGCAAAAATACCACCGGCAAAAGAGACAAGGCTTAAAATCAATACGACAGCATGTTCACGAATTTTAGGGGCACCGACTTCCTTTTTTTCACAGCGACCAAAGAGCATTTGGCTGTACTTAATAAATAAGACAATGGTCCCAAGATTAATGACCATCAAACCATATTCGACCCAAGCTTCAACCGTCCCGGCGGCAATTAGGTATTTAGAAATACTGCCATTAAAAAGGGGGGCTCCAGTAATACCGAGAATGGAAATAAGGGTGGCTATGCCGACCACGGGCATACGACGAAAAACCCCTTTGATCTGATAAATATTACGGGTCTGATAATTATCACTAATCATCCCAGCGGTTAAAAAAAGGGTTGATTTAAAAATGGCATGGTTGATAATATGGTATAAGCCGCCCCAATAGGCTTGGGGGCTAGCCATATTAATGCCAATCATAATTAGGCCAACTTGGGAAATGGTGCTATAGGCTAAAATTAACTTAATATCTTTTTGGGCCAAGGCCAGCAAAAAGCCGACAATAGCGGTAATAAAGCCAATGATTAAGAAAAGTTCAGAAGTGTCAATAATCGGCGAAAAGGCCGTTTGCAGGCGGAGAAATAAATAGATACCCATCTTAACGTAAAGACCAGACAAAATGGCCGAGACGACCGAAGGGGCACTGGGTGTACCATGGGCTTTGGGCAGCCAAGAAAAAAGTGGCATTAGGGCTGATTTTAAGCTGACGGCAGTAATTAAAAAAGCGTAGGGCAGGATCATGCTTTGAACATCTGTTATTTGGGAAAGCTGTGATTCAATAGCAAAAAAATCAACAACACCGATTTTTTTGTAAAGCATGCCAAGACCAAGAAGAAAAAAAGACATGGCGACTGTATTGATCAGAAAATAGAGGATTCCGTCGTAAATGGCCGGATTCCCTTTTTTATAAAGGATCAATAAGGTGACCACCAAGGTGGCCGCTTCGACCAAGACAAAGATATTAAATAAATCATTGGATAAAAAGATCCCGATTATCAAGGCTTGGAGGGTTAAAAAAAGAAAGTAAAAACGACCATCAGCATAGGATTTTTTATAAACAAAGACCATCATCATCAGGAATAAAAAGGCGGTTAAAAGAATCATCGCTGAGGCCAAGATATCGGCTCTCAATGCGATCCCAATGGTCCTTGGCCAGCCGCCAATTCGTTCGATTAAATCACCATTTTGGCGGACCTCTAAAAAGATCTGGGTGATTAAAGCGATTAGGATAGATTGAAAAATAAGGACCAAAGCGTTAGAGACTCGCTGGGGGATTAGAAGGTTAAGAACGCCCATAAGCAGGGGCAGTAAGATAAGCCAGTGTAAATTAATCATGGTCTTTCCTTTTCTGTTTAACTTTTTTCCAATTGGTCGTCCCATATTGATGGTAGAGATGGATAAAGAGGGTTAGGCTAGCGGCAGTGACCCCAATGCCAATAACGATATCGGTAATCATTAAGGCTTGGGGAAGGGGATCAGCAATTAGGGCAAGGTCAGATAAATCACCAATTGGAGCAAGGCTGCCGGGCGTGGTTGAAATAAAATAAATAATAATGGCAACTTGCATGATGCCTATGGCCATGATTGATTTAACAATATTACGTCTAGCAATCAGTCCGTAGACCCCGATAAAAAAAAGGACGAGACTGATCGACTCACCATTTATTAAGTTCATTAAATACCTCCCTCATAAAAGACAAAGCGAAAAAAAATGATCATAAAACCACTACAGACCTTTAGGCCGATTAAAAAATTCATGGCAATTAAATAAATTAAGTTCATTAGTTCAGAGTTTTGTGGGCCAGTTGAGAATAAAAAGAGACTTGGATACAGAATTATACCAATAAATAGAATTTTTTCAAAGCGACGAAGGCTTTTAATCCGAAAGGAAGGGCTGGGTTCAATCAGATAACGGACGATAAAAACGGCGGCCAAAATAGCCCCTCCTTGGAAGCCGCCACCGGGACTGTTATGACCATTTAAAACAATATAAAAGCCAAATAAAAGAATAAAGGGATAGAGTAGGCCAGTCATCCGCGAAATAATTTCAGAATTTTCAGTCATTGGGGGACCTCCACGAAAAATAAATAACAGCCATCACACTAACTAAAAGAATCAGGGTTTCAAAAATAGAGTCAAAGACTCGATAATTAAGATAAATAGCGGCCACGGCATTGTCGGTAAAGGTATCGTCTTTAAAGTGTTCAAGATAGTAATTGCCTAAAAAAGCGGGTGGCTCTTGGTCTTGATTGATAAAAAGAACGAATCCAGTTAAGATAGCAATTAAGACAAAGATAATAACTTTACGCTTCACGTTCAAATTCCTCCTTGCAACGAATGAATTTAATTTGGAAATCCTGTTTCCCTTCTTTTAGATAGGCTTCGACGGCATCCATTTGATAGTCTTCGGCACAGCCATAAATTGATAGTTGGTCAGCGGTACGGTGAAGGGCCAGGTCAAATTTAGCCGCTTTAAGAATGGCTGTGATCGATTCCTTGGAAGAGATAAATTGTGGTTTGATGTTTCGGTCTCGTAGGAATAAGTCAAGCTCTTTTAGGAAAGGGTCTTCAAGGATTGAAGGATCACCTTGATCAGGACCCTCTTTGATATAATAAATTAAAAAATGCTGGTATTTTTTAAGAGCGACTAAGTACAAAACAGTTGTGATGGTAGAGCCAATAATGGCCTCAGCAATGGCAACATCGGGGGCCCCATAGACTAAGAAGAGAAAAGAACTAACTAATGAAAAGATCCCCAGATAGATAACTGCCCGTCTTAAATTCGGGGTATTGATGGTAAAAAAAGCCAAAAAAACCAAAGCGATTAAAAAGATTGATTCAATCATGGCTGGGGCTCTTTAGGGCGATAACCGCTGATATAAGCAGATCGGGTAATGGCATGGGTGGATAAGGGGTTGGTGATTACCATAAGCAGGAGGATCAAAAAGATTTTTAAGCTGGCAAAATTAAAACCGGAGAAAAGGATCAAACCAACCATAATGGTTAAAAAACCGACGGTTTCAATCTTGGCGGAAATCAGGATGCGCGAATAAAAATCTTTAAAACGAAACAAGCCTAAGACCCCAAAGAACATAAAGGCTAGGGCAATGGTAATAATGAAAACAGCGAATTTAACCACTATGAAGGATCTCCTTTCTTTTCAATAAAGCGGGCAATAAAAACGGTGCCGATAAAGCCAAGAACCGCATAGACTAAAGCCACATCAAGAAGATAGGCTTTGTCCAAAATTAAGGAAAGCAAGACGATGGCGATAATAATTTTGGCTGAAATCGTGTTAAGTCCGAGTAGGCGGTCCCAGATGCTGGGCCCTAGAATAACCCGAATAAGGACAATAAGGATATAGAAGCTAATAATTAGTAGACTGATCTCTAAAAAACTCATGATTTTAACCTGCCTAAAATCATTTCATATTTGGAGCAAACTTGTCCTTCAGCACTGGAAGAAAAAGAGCTCTCATCCTGAAATGAAAGGATTAAAAGATGACGGCCTTCTTTATCAATGGTGACCGTACCGGGCGTTAAAGTGATGGCGTTAGCTAAAAGGCTGATGGCTAAATTATCGGAAAGACAGCTTTGGTAGTCAATAACTTTTACTGCATCTTGGCCTTTAATAATCTTTAGAATGGCCAATAATCCTGAGGAATAGATTTGCAGAAAAAGATAAAAGCTATAGCGAAAAAGGACCCAAAAACTAATCCGATAAGCGGTCAGATAATCAGTTTTTAATAAATACTGGTTGGTAAAAAAAATAGCTAGGATTGAAAAGAATAAACCGGTTAAAAGATTAAAAAGATCAATACCCTCGCTTAAGATAATCCAGATGCCAGTAAAAAAAAGCACGAGGTAAAAATAATGCAGTATTTTTTTCATCGCTTCTCCTATGGGTAGATGACGTGTTTTTCTTGCGACATTCTTTATAAGGCCTTAATTAAATCAAGGTAGACTTTTTTATCATGAAGACCAACTAGGCGATTAAGGGTTTCGCCATTTTTAAGCAAGATCACCGTTGGAACACTCATCACTTGAAAACTTTGAGCCAGCATTTGATTGTCATCAACATCTATTTTACAGACCTTTACTTGGTCTGAAAGTTCTGCAGCCAGTTCATCGATTACCCCTGCTAAGTGCTTACATGGCCCACACCAGTCGGCCCAGAAATCGATTACCACTATCCCTGTAAAAGAACGGATTTCAGCTTCAAAATTAGTCATATCAATATCAATTACTTTTGTCATTTATTTACCTCTTTCAATTACTTAGTGCGTGGTCATTATACAATAGATTTGCTTAAGAATAAATAGAATTATAAATTAAAAAAAATCTTTGAGATACTTTATGTTAGAATAGAGCCATGGAAAAAAGTATCTTAAAGAAGCAGATAAAAAAAATAAAAGCAGACCCTTATGGTCGCTTTCATATGCCCGGCCATAAGGGGAAAATAGACAATTTAAGTTGCTATGACCTAGACATTACGGAAATACCAGGAGCCGATAACCTTCATGATGCTAAGGCCATTATCGATCGGGTCCAAGAAAAATTAGCGACTGTTTTTGGGAGTGACCAAGCAGCCATCTTAATCAATGGTTCGACCACAGGGATCCAAGCGGGGATTTTGGCCGCCTGTCAACCAGGAGAGGAACTTCTGCTTAGCCTTAACTGCCATCGGTCGGTTTTTGCAGCCTTGGCCTTAGGTCGAATCAAGGGGCGTTTTATCAGCCCCAGCCTTGATAAAGCGTCGGGCTTAGCAGGTGAAATACGGCTTTCAGCGATTAAAAAAGCTTGTCTTTTGTATCCAAATGTAAAAGGAATGGTTTTAGTTAACCCCACCTATTACGGAATGGTTAGCGATATCCAAGCAATTGCTGACTTTCTCCACCAACAAGGAAAATTTTTAATTGTCGATGAAGCCCATGGGGCCCAGTTTCACTTTAGTCGGGCCTTTCCAAAGACAGCCCTTGAAAGTGGGGCCGATCTGGTTATCCAAAGTACCCATAAGGTCTTGGGGTCATTGACCCAAAGTGCCCTAATGCACGGACAAGGGACCTTGATTGCTTGGAGTCGGGTTAAATTGTTTCTGGCCCTCTTGCAAAGCTCATCACCGAGCTACCCTTTAATGATATCAGTTGAAGAGGCCGTCGATCGAAGCCTTGAAAAAGGCCAAGAGGTCTTTGAGAAAATAAAAGAAAAGCACCAATTAGTTTGTAAAAACCAGACCGGTAGACAAGTGCTTGAGCTTTATGACGGCTCTAAAAATCCTCTTGGCTATGATTATTCCAAGTGGCTTTTTTTAAGTCACGGCATAAGTGGTATTGCGATTGAGACCATGCTGAGGGACCGCTTTGGGATCCAATGCGAACTATCAAATGACCATAGTTTTTTAGCCATGGCTGGTCTTGAAACGAGTGAGTCCGATATAGATAGGCTTGTCGGAGCCATCCAAAGCCTTAATAGTGAATTAGGCGAAAGGAAAAGTAAGGATAAACGCCTAGATGGGGATATTTTATCGGACCAGATGTTATTAGAGCTTCCTATCTGGGAGGCCTTATGGTCTGAGAAAAAAGAAAAAATTAGCCTAAAGGCTTCACTTAATCGGATAGCTGGTGATTTTATCATCCCCTATCCACCGGGAATCCCGTTTTTATTGCCAGGAGCCTTAATAAGTGCAGAAAAAATAAAAGGCCTTGAAAAAATGATTGACGATGGGCTGACGATCGTCGGGATCGATCAAAAAAATGAATTTTTAGTCATGCGAAAGGAAGACGATGAAAAATAACAAGAAGGGCCGACTAATTGTCATTGAAGGGGTTGATGGTTGTGGCAAGCAAACCCAAACTGATTTACTCTATCACCACCTAAAAGAATCTGGGGAAAAAGTGATCAAGATTGCCTATCCTCGCTATGATAAGGAATCTTCAGCCATGGTAAAATTATACCTAAGCGGAGCCTTTGGTGAGGATCCAGCCTTAATTAGTCCTTATATTGCATCGACCTTTTACACGGCTGACCGCTATGCTTCTTATAAGGAAGATTATCAAGACTTTTTAAAAGATGGTGGGACGGTCCTAGCCGATCGTTATACGACCTCCAATATGGTTCATCAGGCGGGGAAAATAAAAGATCCTCAGGAGAAAAAGAAGTTTTTAGATTGGCTTTGGGATTATGAATTTAATCTCTTTGGATTACCAATTCCCAACCAGGTCTTTTTTCTTAATGTCCCCCCTCAGATAAATCAGGCTTTAATTAAAGAACGGAAAAATAAAATAAATGGTGAAGACCAAAAAGATATCCATGAAAAGAACCAAGACCATTTAAGGGATTCTTATGAGAGTGCCTTAGAACTGGTAGACCAATACGGATGGCAGGAAATTCTTTGTGTGACAAATGGAGAATTACGAAGCGTTGAAGCCATCCATAAAGAGATCTGGACTTATTTTTCGGATGAAAGGATGTGATAGTAATGGTAAGGGATCAATATAGGTATTTAAAAATGGCAGATGATGAAGAAGATGTTAAGCAAACAAGGGACTATTTAAAAACCCTTGGCATTGAGATCATGATTATTGAAAAAGGATTTGGCAGTGGGCCACTGCATGCAATTTTTATGGGGACTTATGAACCCCTCCATATTGAAATTCATGTAAAAAAAAGCTGCCATGATCAGGCGGTGAAGGCTCTGGATTATCAGGCCTTTAAGGCTGAACTCGACGAAGAATTATTAGCCAGTGAGGAAGATTATCAAAAACCCAATTAAAAAAAGGGAAACGGTATGGAAAAAATTATTGGACATGTAAAAATTATTAAGCAGCTTGAGCACCAGGTTATTAAAAATGAAGTTTCTCATGCCTATTTATTTTCAGGCATTTCGGGGATTGGCAAAAAGAAAACAGCCCTTTATTTTGCAGCCATGCTTGTCTGTCGGGGCAAAGAAAAGCCTTGTGGCCACTGCTTAGCCTGTAAACAAATCAGCCATCAAACATATCCCGATCTGTTAATAATTGGACCGGAGCAAAATCAAGCAAGGATTAAAATAAAACAAATTCGTGAGATGATCAATGGCCTAGGGGTTATTCCGTATTCAGGGGAAAAACGGATTATCATTTTAGATCAGGCAGAAAAAATGACGACTGAAGCCCAAAATAGCTTGCTCAAATCCCTTGAGGAACCCTTGAGTCAAAATATTTTTGTGTTGGTGACCGACCAAGCAAAGAGCCTTTTAGCAACAGTTGTCTCCCGTTGCCAGACCTATCATTTCCAGCCCTTGGCTCAGGAAGAAATGACCAAAATTTTAAAGGATGATTTTGATCCAGGACAAATAAAAGAGGTCCTAGCTACTGCCGGAGGGTCAGTCGAGCAAGCCCGATATCTTTTGGAACATCCCCAGATAAGAGAAGAACAAACGCAATTATTAAGAGAGTTTTATCAGCTATTGCAAGGGAAAGAAATAATTGTTTTTCCACTTGCCGAGAGACTTGCGCTTGATAAGGATAAAAGCCTTAAGGCCCTTAATTTTCTGATTCGCTTTCTTTATGAGGTGAGCCTAATTGCTGGCGGACATCCTTTAGCGGATCAAAAGGAAGCAATCAAAGCCCATTATGCCTATAGTAAAATTTTAAAAGCAGATGAAATTTACAGAATTATCCAAAGCTTATTTGAAATGATGGGAAATTTACACTATAATGTTAACCTAAGGTTACAATGGGAAAAATGTTTAATTAAGATTAGCAGAAAGGACAAAATATAATGGGAAAATCAGTCGTCGGAGTACGATTTAAAAAAGTAGGGAAGATTTATTATTTTGATCCCCTCGATATTAGTTTTGAGCAATTTGATCCGGTTATCGTAGAAACCGTTCGCGGGATTGAATATGGCGAAATTGCCCTAACCGCTAGGGAGGTTAATGAGGAAGAAATGGTGGCACCGGTTAAACCGGTAATTAGGAAAGCGACACCAGAAGATTCCTTAGAATATGAGCGGTTAAAGGGAAAAGAAGCCCAAGCCAAAGAGATATTTATTGAGAAAACAAAGAAACACCAATTAGACATGAAACTAATCGATGTGGAATATACCTTTGATCATAAAAAAGCGATTTTTTATTTTACAGCTGATGGACGGGTTGATTTTAGAGAGCTGGTAAAGGATCTGGCATCTGTTTTTAAATTAAGGATTGAGCTTCGGCAAATTGGCGTTCGTGATGAAGCCAAACTATTCAAAGGTTTAGGCATTTGTGGACGGACAACCTGTTGTGCCCAATGGCTAGGGGATTTTTCGCCAGTATCGATTAAAATGGCCAAGGAACAAAATTTATCCTTAAATTCGACCAAGATTTCAGGGGTTTGTGGGCGATTATTATGTTGTCTAACCTATGAGCAGGAATTTTATGAAAGCATTACCAAAAAAATGCCTAAGGTTGGCCAAACGGTAATGACGAAAGACGGCCAAGGACAAGTTTTAAAATTAAGCATCCTTGAGGAAACTGTTTTTGTTAAAATCCAGGTTGATGACGATGAAACAGAGGTAAAAGCCTATAAAATTGAAGAAATTAAAATAAAAAATAAGGCAAAAACAAAGGATCGGCCGAAAAAATCGAAAAAAAATAAACAATCATCTTGATTTTAATTTTAAAATCGATATAATGATTTTAGAAGTAAATGAATAAAGGAGGAATATATAATGGCTTATAAAATTTCAGATGAATGTATTGCCTGTGGTTCTTGTATTGATGAATGTCCAGTAGAAGCAATTTCAGAAGGCGATATCTATGTTATTGACGCAGAACTTTGCATTGACTGTGGCGCTTGTGCAGAAGTATGTCCAGTAGAAGCGATTGCTCCAGAATAAGGATAAGTAAAAAAAGGTGCCTTTAGTATAGGCATCTTTTTTTATAAAGATTGTTAGTAAATATGTTTAAGGGGTATTATTAGAAAGATAAGTGATAGTGCTTATCAAGTAGCAAAGAAGAGGAGGAAAAAAATGCAAAAATATGTTTGTGATGTTTGTGGTTATGTTTATGACCCCAAAGTAGGAGATCCCGATGGTGGTATTGCACCAGGAACAGCGTTTGAAGATATTCCTGATGATTGGGTTTGCCCACTATGTGGCGTTGGTAAAGAAGACTTTTCTCCAGAAGAATAGGATTAAAAAAAAGAGTTTCGGCTCTTTTTTTTATGAAATGGATGGGTTATAATAGGGGAATAAAAGATAGGGGGGTATTATGGCAGTAAAAGCCCGTGAGACATTGGAAAGTAAACAAGTCAGTTTACCAGTGATGGGGGTTTTCTTATTAGGAATTGTTGCGTATACATTCGCCTATAATCGCCTAATTAATCAACTTGATGATCTTCAGCTTAAGACGATTATAGGGGTGATCAGTCTTTTACTTATGATTGGTATATTTATTGTGTCCTTACGTTATACGGTGACAACTTTTGAAATGACCCTGACCCATGATCGACTAGTAATTGAACGTAAGCTTCTTTTTATGAAAAAAAAGATGGTTGAAGTCAACCTTGGTCAAGCGGTTGAATTATTAGCAGAAGGGCAGGCAAAAAAAATTAAGGGTAATCAGCGTAATTTTACCCTCTTAAATGTGGACAATAAAAAAAAGTATGTCCTTTATTATCAAGAAGGCGGAAAAAGCCATGCGATTAAGATCCAATGTTCAGCAAAGTTTTATGAACTGTTGAAAAAGCAAGTTGAGATAGCCTCATTTTAATAAAGAAGGAGCTTTTTTAAAGATACCCATGCGAGATACCGATGTGTAAGAGAACTTCGGTATTTTTTTTGCTAAGCTGAGAAAACCTTAGATCCTGTTAGTCCATAAAAAATTTGGGTATATTAAAATAAGTAAGATCGAAAAAAAGAAAGGGGAAGATTATGGAAATTGTAGCCATTATGGGCAGCCATCGAAATGGTCGAAATACCCAAAAAGCCTTGGATTACTTTTTGGATCATATTGAAGGAGACCATGATATCAACCTATACAATGTTAATAAAACGCTAATTAAGCATTGTATAGCCTGTGATTATTGTCTCGACCACCAAGGTGAATGCGTCATTAAAGATGATGGAATGAGCGAAATTTATAAAAAATTAGAAAGCTGTGATCTGCTGGTTATGGCAAGCCCTGTTTATTTTAGTGGCTTTCCATCAAAAATAAAAGCCTTGATCGATCGGACCCAAGTTCTTTATAATTTAAAGGATCGATCGATTATAAAAGAAAAGAAGCTCGTGGTCATCGCATTGGGAGGGGCACCTCATTATGGCAAGCAATTTCAGGGCCTTGCCAATACCCTTGAATTTTATAAAAAATATTATAATTGCGATGAATTAGGCTTTGTCGTCTTTAGTCACACCGATGCCCTTCCTGCCCTTGAAAATGAGCAAGCACTCAAAGAATTAAGGAAGCTGGCAAGAATGGTGAATGAAATAAGTTAAAATAAAAAAAGAAGGAGAGTTAAATGGCAAAAGTTATCACTGAAAAAGAATTTAATGAATTGGTATTAAAGGGAAGTGGCGTGGCCTTGGTTGATTTTTTCGCTAGTTGGTGTGGTCCGTGTAAAGCATTAGCTCCAATACTTGAAGATGTTTCAAAGGAAATAGGCGATAAAGCGATCGTTTATAAAATCGATATTGATGAAAATCAGAGTTTAGCCCAAAAATATCGGGTTATGAGTGTGCCAACCATGAAGATCTTTAAAAATGGCGAAGCAGTTGAAACCATCGTTGGTCTTCAATCAAAGGGAAATTTAATTGACAAGCTTAATTATTATTCCAATTAAGGAAAAATGACAAATTAATAAGTCATGATTCGATACATCCTAAAAGCGTGATAAAGCCTTTAGGGTGTATTTTTTCTGTGGTATAATCAGTAAAAAGCATCAGGGAGAATAATGTGAAAAAAATTGAAAATGTTGAAATAGAAATAGAGGGCCATCTTTTTCCGGCTAAAGCCTGGGGGATGTATGAGGAAAAAAAAGTTGTCGTTAAAAACGCCATACCGGGACAAGTTTTACGGGTTGATATTGTTAAAAAACGAAGAAAATATGAGGGCCGCCGATTAGAGCTGGTTAAGAAATCACCAAAGGAAATAAAGCCAGCTTGTCAGGTCTTTGAAAGATGTGGAGGGTGTACTTATCAAAATCTTCCTTATCAAAGCCAATTAAAATTAAAGGAAGCCTATGTCTTAGGTCTTCTTGATCAAGCGGGAATTGAGGACTTTGTTTACGACGGCATCATTGAAAGTCCTCAGGTATTTGCCTATCGCAATAAGATGGAATATTCTTTTGGCGATGAAATAATTGATGGGCCGCTCCTACTCGGCCTTCATGAAAAAGGGAGTTTTTATAATATTGTCAAAACGGATACTTGCGCTATTGCCGATAAGGATTTTAATGATATTCAAAAGGCTGTTCTTGCCTATTTTAAAGACCAAGGCTGCACTTATTTTCACAAACGGACCCATCAGGGGTTTTTAAGGCATTTAGTGGTTCGAAAAGCTAAAAAAACTGGTCAAATCCTCATTAATTTGTCAACCAGCTCTCAAGGGGTCCTCGATGAAGTGGCCTTTGTTAAGATGCTCAGAGCCCTTCCCCTAGAAGGTGCGATTAAGGGGATTCTTCATACTACTAATGATGGGGTGGCCGATGTGGTCAAGGGGGAAGCGGTTAAACGTTTATTCGGTGCAGATACCATTGTCGATAAAATTTTTGATTTAAGTTTTGACATTTCCCCGTTTTCATTTTTTCAGACCAATACCCTAGGTGCGGAAAAACTTTATGGTCTCGTCCGGGATTATCTGGGCGATGAAAAAGATCGGGTGATTTATGATCTTTATTGTGGGACGGGAACCATTGCCCAGGTCCTCGCACCCATTGCCAAGAAGGTCGTTGGGATTGAACGTGTCGAAGAGGCCGTTAAGGCGGCTGGGACCAATGCTCAAAAAAACAATCTTAGCAATTGTCAGTTTTTAGCCGGAGATGTCCTTACGGAGGTGGAGAAACTTAAGGATATGCCAGATGTTATTATTCTCGATCCGCCAAGAGATGGGATTCATCCTAAGGCGATGGCTAAAATCCTTGCCTTTAAGCCCAAAACCTTTGTTTATGTATCTTGCAAGGCGACTTCGCTTGTCAGGGACTTACCCTTCTTTTTAGAAGTGGGTTATAGGCTTGAACGCCTGGGCCTGGTCGATCTTTTTCCCCATACGGTTCATGTGGAGAC
>CAZJGM010000008.1:0-37211 GCA_964545675.1 uncultured Lachnospiraceae bacterium
TGTAGGCTCTAACAAAAAAACAAAAGCTATTTTTTCGTAAATAACTTTAATCCTAAAATTATCACAATATGAAACCATTGAAATGATGCATCTTGATATTCTTTTGAACTTCTTTCCTCAATAACTATGTGCTTGGTGGAAAGTGAAAAAATATAACTTCCCTTTATTTATAGATTCTATAAACAAATAACTGGAAAAACAACCCTATTTTACAGAGGATTCTATTGACTACTAATCACCATTTTCAATTGTTCATTATTGTTTATCAAATTTTTAAACTTACCATAATCTTCTTCTCTTATAGTAGGGTCTTCTTCTTGATAAATTTCTTCAGAACGCAAATCTTCATAAGTCATAATTGAGCAAATTAAATTGAAATCAATTCTTTCTAGTATTTTTTTTGTATAAGGTCTTTTTGAATCTAAATTAACGATACTCTTCAAAAAAGCTTTAACCATTCTACTATTAAGAATAACCTTCGCTATTTTTGCATTTTCATAGCATTTAAATCCAATAAAATAACAAGTATCATCCACCATAATCGCTTTATCTGAATAAACTAATTTAAATATTGGTTCTTTGTAAAAACCAGAAATTACAATCTTATATTTAACATAAGAATAATCCCCTATTCCAAACATACTAAATTTAGGAGCATTTCGATAAATCGAGCTTTTTCTAGCATCAAATTTCGACTTATGTTTCATCAAATAATTCCATGTTTTAGGATATTGATCAGCTATATGTTTTGTTTCTTGACCAACTTTCTTTTGCGTGACAATTACATATTTTATAAAGGATTGATTATAATTATAGCTTCTAATATGGCTGCTTTTTAAAAGTGGATAGACAAGATCTTTTTCAATTTCAAGAATATCTCCCCATCCATTAACTAACTCATTATTATTTTCCGATAATTCCATAACTTTCGAGCAGTCATGTTTAATCCCTTGTCTCCAAACAAAACAAGATTTCCCATCAATTTTAATTGCATCATTGTCTGATATGTTGATATAAAATTTATTATTAATATACCCCATTCTGCTAATCAGTTTTTGAGGATTAGAAATGTTGAAAATTTCACATATCCCACCCCACTTCTTTTTTTCTTCTATACGCAGAATTAACAAGCATGCATCAACTGCAACATTGAAAATTTTTTTCGCCTCGAATTTTACTACTTTTATGTGTGAAACAGATAAATCTCTTCTCCTAATTTCTTTAATTATATTAATTGCTACTGTTGTTTTACAAAGCATCGCTAATAAAGCATCATTACTATCATTGAATTTGTCTAACAAGTCTAAAATAATGTATTCACTAATATCAAAATTAGAACTTCCTGTTAGGGCTTCTACTCCTTTTAGTCCTTTTGAATTTCTTTTTTTTGGTAAATTCAAACTGTTTAATGATGACAATTCACTGTTAGTCACCCAAGGCGGATTGCCGACTATCAATAATTTATCCTGTTTCTTAATGCAACTATTATAATTAAAATCAAAAATACTTTCACAATAGGTTTGAATCTGTTTATTTTCTAACCGTAGTAAACATGCATTTAAATAATCTTCGTTAATGTCTACTCCCACCAAACGTGCATTTTTAAAACTCATTGAAGCAGCATTTAAAAAATTTCCAATCCCACATGTCGGTTCTAAAATCACATCTGGAATAAAGTCAATATTATTTGCTAAATAGTCACATACTTGTAAAGCGAATCCCTCCGGAGTTTGAAAATCCCCAAACTCCCTTTTATCAAATCCAGTCATAATTTCCTACCCCATTTATTTCATTTTTCAGGGCTATAACTCTTGTATAGCTAAGCCTCCATTGTAAAGCATTAGAAATAGTTAAATACCCTTGCACAATATCTTTTTCTAGAATTTCATCTGCTAAATTACTATAAACAATCTCATCACCTGGAATATTTTTATCTTGTAGAAATCCAACTATATCATCTTTTATAGCACCATCCTTTTTCATTTCAATTAATCTTTTTGTAATTGTGAAATCAGCAGTTCTCTCTTGACTTATAAAAGTACAATGGACAAATTTTAACCTACAAGCTATTTCTGTATCTTCTTTTAAATAAACAAACACCAGAATGTTATACCCTAAACCAAATATTTTTTGTCTAGCACTTTTAAATGGGCAAGAACTCTGTGGTTGTCTAATTGATGTTACTTTTATATCTACATTTATTGACTCATCAGGTAAATCGATTCCTTTAGCACTATTTCCAATTGCAATATCGTATTTAGTTTTAAGTTTTTGTTGAAATAAATGCTCTACATATGTTCCGACTGCTTTGCCATCAGTTACTCCTATTAATGAAATATGATTTAATTTACTTTGTTCTTCACAGAATTCGCTAGCTTCATTTTTTAAATCCTCAATCGTTAATTCTTTCATATTTGAACTCCTATGTTATAATATATTAATTATAACATAAAAATGCTTCTTTACCGCTCTAACAAAAATAAGATGAAGACGACTTGCAAGCTACTGGCGAATCGCCTTCAAACTTTTTATTTTGTTAACAACAAGACTCGCAAGCCCCATGGTTCATTACCAGTTCTAGGATTATCCGATGTTTGTTTCTTGATCGGCTCTGGGTCTGGATCTTTTTCTGGATCTTTTTCAGGGGCACTTACAGGGCTTAGATTAGGGGTATAAATAGCTTGCTCAAAGCGTTCATCACTAACCTCCTGAAGGTAGCTGATAAAGGATTCGTCACAAGCTGGATAGTCATTGATGACCGCTGCTGCTTGCAAGGCCGGATACTTGTCACTCGTTGATAGATAACTATTGCAAGCAAGACGATAAAGCTGCTTATTATCAAGATCAAGGCCAGCAATTTTAGCCGAAAAAACACGCTCCCCAAAATCTTTTGACAGATCATACTGGGCCTGAATCCCACTCCATTGAAGATAACTGCCACTATCACTCGGCCAAGCGTTATCATTTCGGTCTTTGGCCATCTGATTGGCAATACCAATCTCAATACTGCTTTCCAAAATATCACGAATATCTTGGCCAGAAATCTCTTTGGTTACCAAATAATTTCCAAAAGGCAAGACATCAATAACCTGTCCTTTGCTAATATCGCCAGCTGGAATCTGGGCCCTAACGCCACCAGCATTCTCAATAGCAATATCGGCGCCAGTCACAAAGCGGTAAGAATCTGTCAATACTCGCCCCAGATTTAATTCTCCTAAACGGACATCCTCCCAGATATTATCACTTTCTCCTCCAAGCTTGACAGGTGTCGACCCCACTAGCTGTCTTTTTATCGGGTCTTGCCTTGCTTCAATTTCAGCAATAAGACTAGCCACTATCGGATCTGCTGGAATCAGCTCATCTGTTGCTTGGTCGACCCTTGTCAGGCTAGCCCTTTTATCTTGAACGTAATAGTAATCATCCTCGGCCTTAGACTGTTGATTATCTTTGCTTAAGGTAAGGTCGACCTGGCCAACGGCAGAGAAATGTGCCCCTGTTTGAACGATCAAGGTCCCTGCCACGATTCTATTTTCCACATCATGGGTATGGCCATCAACAATCACGTCAATCCCCGACACCCCTTGGGCAACGGCATCACTACGCATCAGCTGACCATTATCGGAATCCCCAATATGAGCTAAAGCGACAACCACGTCACAGCCCTGAGCTTTTAAGGCATCGACCACTTCTTGGCTTTGTTCAATGGTCGATTGGCGGGTCCCAAAACTAAGGCCTTGGACATTAGCAGGGGCAGTATCTGAATAAATATCCGGACTAATGATCCCAAAAACACCGATTTTAATCGATTCTTGGCCAATATCAATGGTCTTAATAAGATAGTCATCGGGAAAGAAAGCCTTTCCTGATTGGGCATCAACCACATTAATGCCCAATATTTTTGTATTGGCCATGGCTCCTAGTTCTAGCAATCTGTCATAGCCATAATTAAAATCATGATTTCCAACTGCCATGGCATCATAAGTAACGGCTGCCATTAATTCTGCAATCGATCCACCTCTTTCAATGGTCGCAAAGGATTGGCCATGAAAAATATCACCAGCATCGACCGTCAGGTCTGGCTCTTCTTGATTGATAATGGTTTTAAGCTTAGCAAAACCAAGGGTATTATCTTTTACATTATAGGTATAGCGCGAATGAATATCATTGGTATGAACGATCTTAAGGTTAATGGTCTGGTCCTCATTAAGGCTTGCTGCTAAAACATTGATGCTAAAACAAGTGGATAATAGGATCAGGCTAATTAACAGACTGGTGATTTTTTTCCAATTTTTCATTAAGAACTCCTCTTTTTATTCTCCATTATATAGCCTTTTAACTAAAAATAAAAGCACTAAAAAACTAGATGGCCTTTATTTGGCCTAATCCATTTTTTTAGCGCTAGAAAATTATTTTTTTCTTCTTTTTTGATAAGCTTCTTCGATCCAGTCGATAGCAATAATACTAGTCTTTCCAATCGGGTAAATGGCAAGGATATTAATGATTAAAAGAATAGCCATCCCAATCGTAAATTCATGAAGGGGAACTAAGAAGAAAAAGGCTTCAAAAAAGAAAATACAAAGAGCAAATGAAAGACTCATTGAGAAAAACAAAAGCCAACGTTTATTGTTAAGTGGCTGTGAAACCCGCCATAAAATAACAAGCCCGGTAATACCGGTACAAATAACGGCAATTGTCGATTTTTCAATATAGGCTAAATCCAACAAGTCTCCGATAAGTAAAATTGCCACCACATTAAAGACAATGGTCAAAGCTCCTGGCAAGGCTTTTTTAAGCATCTTTTCTAGAAACCGTCCGCTTACCCGGTTTTTATTAGGCTCTAGGGCCAAAAACACCGAAGGAATCCCAATTGTCAAACTAGAGATTAAGGTCAGCTGGATGGGTACAAAGGGATAGGCCTCATTTGAGACAATCACAATAATGGCCAGCAGCAAGGAGAAAATTGTTTTAACCAAAAAGAGCGAGGCTGCTCGACTGATATTATTGATCACCCGTCTGCCCTCCATCAGAACTCTTTTAAAATTAGAAAAATCAGAATTTAAAAAAACCAACTGGGATATTTGCCGAACCGCATCACTGCCCTCGGCCATGGCAATCGAGCAATCAGCTTCTCTTAAGGCCAGAAGATCATTGACCCCGTCACCGGTCATTGCCACGGTATGACCTTGGTCTTTTAAGCTTTTAATAATTTTTTGTTTCTGATGAGGATTGACACGACCAAAAACAGAATACTTTAGGGCCGCTTCTTTAATCTTCGCATCGCTTTCTAGGCTTGTCGCATCAATATAATTATTCCACTCCCAAAGACCAGCCCGTTTTGCAACACTTGCAACCGTTATTGGATTATCGCCAGAAATCACTTTAATTTTTACCCCTTGATTTCTGAAAAATTCAAGGGTTTTTTTCGCTTCTTTTCGGATCTTATCACCAATTGGCATCAAGCCAAGAATTTCAATATTTCCAGGCAAGGCATTATGATCCCCAAAGGGGTCACTAGAATGACCCAAAACAAGAACCCGCCTGCCATCACGGGCATAGGAGTCAACTTTGTTCTTAATTTCCTGATCGCCAGCAAGTAAAAGGGTCTCTGGAGCCCCAATAATATAAGAGCCTTGGTCGGCAAAATAAGCCCCACTATAACGCCGCTCTGATGAGAAGTGAACCACCTTCTCACATTTCCACTTGGGTGGTTCGCCCTTAAAGCAATCCTTTAAGGCTCTAGCCGTTAAGTTATCGTCATCGACATAGTGAACGAGGGCCCGCATTGCATGAACTGGATTTTTATCTGAAGATAAGTTTTCAAAAGATAAAACCTCCATATTGCCCTCAGTAATCGTCCCTGTTTTATCAAGACATAAAACATCGACCCTTGCTAGGGTTTCGATACAATATAATTCCTGGACTAGGGTATTATGTTGGCCTAGGCGAATTACCGAGATTGCTAGGGCCACGCTGGTTAATAAAACAAGGCCTTGGGGAATCATCCCAATCAAGGCCGCAACAGTTGAAACAACTGCCGTTTGAGTGCTGGTGTTTTGTAAAAAAATTTGCGTATATAAAAGCAAAAGACCAATCGGAACAATCACAATCCCAACAATTTTTACAATTAATTTCAAGGCATCCATTATTTGTGAATTTGGTTTTTTAGCCTCTTTTACAGCTTCAATTAATTGTGAAGAATAATTATCATCACCAACTGCGATCACTTGAACATGGGCCAGACCAGAGATAACAAAACTCCCGGACAAAAGCTGATCATCCTTTTTTTTAAGAATTGTCTTTGATTCACCGGTTAATAGGGCCTCATTAACTTCTAAATCACCCGCTAAGATCTTCGCATCCGAAGGAATCTGATCACCAGCTTTTAAGAGGATGACATCATCTATAACAATTTTCTCAAAGGCAATTTTCACTTCTTTTTGATCTCTAATTACCCGGGCCATGGGCTGTGCAATAAGCGATAATTTATCAACGGTTTTTTTTGCTCTTATTTCCTGAACAATACCAATGATTGTATTGATAATAACAATATTAATAAAAAGAAGATTTTGAAAGGAACCAACAAAGATGACCATTAAAGCAAGGATAATATTAAGTAAATTAAATAAAGTTAAACTATTTTCCCCTATAATTTGACCAATCGTTTTTGTTTTTGATTCCGGTTGCCTATTAACCTTCCCTTCTTTGATCCTTGTGTCAACTTGCTCTTTTGTAAGACCAAATTCAGAATTGATGTTGTTATCCATTCATTCCTCCAGATATTTATTTACTGAAAGCATTATACCATCATAATCTTAAATATACATATAGCTTATTTCTCCCTCTAAACAGCCAAACTTATCAAAGATCTCTCATTTTTAACACAAAAAAAGAAGCCTATCAGCCGATAGACTTCTTATCTATTTATGATTCGGTCAGACTTTCCTTTACTGCCTGATTAACGAGCTTTCCATCTGCACGACCTTTGATCTTCGGCATCAGGGCTCCCATAACCTTACCCATATCTTTTATTTCTTTTGCTCCGGTTTCTTGAATGGTTTCTTCAACGATCACCTTTATCTCTTCACGAGTTAACTGTGGTGGAAGGTAGCTCTTTATAATGGCTATTTCAGCTTGAGCCTGTTGGATTAAATCGTCTCTTTGAGCTTTCTCAAACTCGGCCAGACTATCCCGACCTTGTTTAAGTTTTTTTGCAATAATCTCAATGATCTGCTCATCATTTAATTCAACTTTTTCATCCTTTTCGACCTGCAAAATAGCAGCCCGAATCAATGTAATCGTTGATTTACGCAAGCGATCTTTTTCTTTCATTGCTACTTTTAAATCAGCCTGTAATTGATTCTTTAATGCCAAATGGTCACATCCTATCTTTTTTTCATCTTTCTTTTTCTAGCAGCTTCTGATTTTCGCTTACGCTTTACGCTTGGCTTTTCATAATGCTCTCTTTTTCGAATTTCAGACATAACTCCTGCCATGGCTGTTTTTCGTTTAAAACGTCGTAATGCACTTTCAAGTGTTTCATTTTCTTTAATTCTAACTTCAGACAAATTCAACCCCCCCCTCTAATCCGTTGCAATTTTTTAAAAACTTACTTATGATATGAGTCACTCTATATTATATTTAATAATCAGTCTGATGTCAATTATTAATTCATCCTAGGGACCAAAGTAATTCAACCTGGAGGCCAAAGTAGGGGTCTTCCTCCCAATAAATGATAATGCAGGTGGCCAATGGTTTGATTGCCATCCCGGCCACAATTATTCACCAATCGAAAACCGGTTTCAGCGATGCCCTTATTTAAAGCAATCCGATTGGCAACCAAATGAATATGGCCGATTATTTCATCGCCTGCCGAGATCGAAAGAATCGATTCGTAATGCTTTTTAGGAATGATAATGATATGGACTGGTGCTTGAGGGTTAATATCCCTAAAGGCTAGTACCAAGTCATCCTCAAATACTTTCTCTGACGGTATTTCATTTCTAACAATCTTGCAAAATAAACAATCCTCAGACATTTAGTCCTCCTTTAACAATAGAACCTATCAAATAATCATCATCCTCGTAGGATACCTTCACTCTTATAATCTTACCATTAATTTGCTCATCTGTCATAATTTTTACCGGGATATAATTTTTTGTATGTCCCTCATAAACTAATTCTTCAGAAAAGGACTCAATTAAGACTTCCTTTAGGGTGCCAGCATTTTTTCTTAAAAAATCCCCTTCTTTCTTTTCCTGAAGCTCTTTTAAGCGATAAGCCCGACTGTTTTTAAGGCCTTCATCGACTTGATTTTCATAAGTCGCCGCTGGTGTACCCTTTCTTTTTGAATATTTAAAAATATGAATTTGATAAAATTCAATTTTTTTGACAAAATCAAGGGTTTGCTGAAATTCGTCTTCCGTTTCCCCTGGAAAACCGACCATGATATCGGTTGTAATGGCTGCTAGTGGAAATGCTTGCCGAATTTTTTCAACAATTGCTGCATATTCCTCACTTGTGTACGATCGTCCCATTCGTTTAAGGACGGAGTCACTGCCATTTTGAAGCGATAAATGAAAGTGAGGACAAAAAGACCGTAATTGTTTTAATCGTTTGATTTTTTCGGCATCTAAAAATTTTGGCTCAAGAGACCCCAAACGAAGTCGTTTTAAACCTTCGATTTGATCAATTGCCCCAATTAAATCAATCAAATCACCCTTATCTTGATAAGAAGCAATATGGATGCCAGTCAGGACAATTTCCTGATGCCCACTGGCAATTAGCCGCCTGACCTCCTCAAGGATATCCAAGCTTTTTCGACTGCGAACCGGTCCTCTAGCATAGGGAATGATGCAATAGGTGCAAAAACGGTTACAACCTTCCTGAATTTTTATAAAGGCTCTGGTCTTTCCCTTGACATCGGCTATGGAAAGCGGCTCAAATATTTTCTCAGTCATTATATTGGAGACAAAATTATGGTCAGCTTGATCAGCCATAAATTTGTCAATATAGTGAAGGATTTCTTTTCGATTTTTTGTGCCAATCAGTAAATCGACTTCTTCGATTTTTTCGACTTCTTCAGGAGCAACTTGAACATAACAACCAACTGCACAAACAATGGCCTCAGGATTTAATCGTTTGGCTTTTCTAAGCATATTTCGCGATTTTCGGTCTCCTAAATGGGTCACTGTACAGGTGTTAATTACATAGACATGGGCTTTTTTTGAAAATTCGACAATTTCATAACCTGCCCCTTGAAAAATTTCCATTAACGCTTGACTATCATAGGCATTGACTTTACAACCCAGGGTCGTAAAAGCAACCTTTTTTATTTTACTCAATTCCTATCGCTTCCTTCCAAAAATTTAACTGACTGACCATCACAATTCCTGCTGTTTCCGTCCTAAGAATCCGCCTACCTAGAGACACTGGACAGGCCCCAGCGTCAGTCAAAAGCCTAACTTCCTGACTATCAAAGCCACCTTCTGGACCGACAATAATTGCCAGCGAAAGGTTCTGACCTTGGGGGTGGTCTTTTCCAAAATCCCATAAAACTTGTTTTAAACGCTTTTCTTTCTCGCCTTCATAGGCCAAAAGGACCAGATCAAATTCTTTTTGCATCTTGGCTATTCGGGAAATCGTCAAGACCTGACCAATTTCTGGAATGATCCCTCTTTTTGATTGTTTAGCGGCTTCATAGGCAATCCGCTGCCAACGTTCTCGTTTTTTCTCTTCCTTTTTTCCCAGTTCGACGATCGAACGCAAGCAGGAAAAGGGATAAATTCTTTGAATCCCTAATTCGACATTTTTTTGAATGATCATCTCCATTTTAGGGCCTTTGGCCAAGGCCTGAAATAACGTTATTTGAAAATTCTCATTTTCCCCTAAACTCCGGTAGCTTTCAAGAATCTGACCACTTAAATGATCCTTTGAGAGTTTTTTAATCGCAACCCGGTAATCATTCTTTTTTCCATCACAAACTTCAATTAGATCACCCTTAGACAACCTTAATACTCGGCTGATGTGTTTAAAATCATCGCCTTGAATTAAGATATGCTGATCACTAATCTGATTGCCTTCAACAAAAAAACGATGCATCTTAGTCTCGTTTCTGAGCAACAACGGCAACCCACTCACCCATTTGCTGGACAAAGAGAATTTTAAATTTTTCAGCTTCTAAGGCATTTAAGACCTCGGACAAACGCTCAATAATGATTCCTGATGAGATAAAAATCCCATTTTCTTTAAGATACGGTCGAATCAGGCCCGACAATTCAACAATTGCCGCTGCTAAAATATTAGCAACCACTACGTCAGCGACCTCATCGATCACATTTGTTAAATTCCCCTCGCGAATTTCGATCATTCCTTGTAAATCATTAAGTTCAGCATTTTCTTTAGCAATCTTTACCGCCATGGTATCAAAATCGACGGCTACCACTTTTTTAGCTTGGAGTTTTCCGGCAATCAAAGATAAAATTCCCGTACCACAACCAATATCGAGAACCACATCTCCCGGCTTAATGTACTCTTCTAGATTAATGGCACAAAGCATGGTCGTCTCATGGGTACCTGTCCCAAAAGCCATACCCGGATCCATATTGATGACAATTTCCCCATCTTCTGCTTGATAGTCTTCCCAGGTTGGTTTGATTACAATGCTTTCCCCCATCTTTGTCGGCTTATAAAATTTTTTCCAAGAATTAGCCCAATCATCCTCTTCGACCTCAGTAATCATCATTTCGCATTCGCCAGGATTTAATCCACATGCAGGTAATGCTTTTACTGATTGAATCAACTTATAAATAGCTTCTTCAGTATTGATGGCTTCACTAAAATAAGCTCGGACAATCGAAACATCCGGATCAATTTCGAGAAGCGATTCATCAATAAAATTAACTTTTGGGTCCTCTTGAAGCAAAATAACATCCTGAAGGGTTTCAATAACAACACCTTCAGCACCGCTTTCATAAAAAGCATTGACAACGGCTTCTTCTGCTTCTATTGTGGTCGTAATTTGAACTTCTTTCCAAAGCATCTTTTATTACCTCCATGCATTATTTTTTTTATCTCTCTGGTATTTATAACATAAAGCTCTGCAATTTTTTGTTATCTCTCTACAAATTATAGAGAAATACTGTATTGATCACCTATAAATGATATAATTTTATTACTATTATAAAGAAAAAGGTGATTAACATGGAAATAGAAAAAAAAGAGCGTATGATCCAAGAATATGTCCCAGGCAAGCAAGTAACACTTGCCCATATTATCGCCAAGCCCAAAAGTGCTGTCTATATTAAGCTCGGATTAGATGATGAAGTCAGTGATGCCATCGGCATTTTAACCATTACCCCCAGTGAAGCAGCCATTATTGCCGCTGATGCGGCTACCAAGGCCTCTGCTGTGGAGATTGGCTTTCTCGATCGCTTCAGTGGATCACTTGTCCTCACCGGACGAGTCAGTGATGTAAAATCTGCCGTTACCGAAATCCTAAATACCCTAAATTCTATTTTAGGATTTGATATCCCTAAAATAACCTATTCTTAGCAATGGCTAGTAATCGAAAAAGGGTGGCCCTAATTGGCAAAATCGGAAGTGGCAAAACCACTCTTAAGCAACGTCTTACTGATGCTGAATTGAAATACAAAAAAACACAGATGATTGATTATTCGGATTTTTTTATCGATACCCCCGGTGAATTTATTGAGCTTCCTTTTTTTAACCGTCAAGCCATCAATGTAACCATGGATGCTGGTCTTGTTATTCTGGTTAGCTCAGCTAGCGATCCGCAAAATTCTTATCCACCTAATTTTGTTCACACCTATAATATTCCGACAATTGGCGTGATCACAAAGATCGACCGCGATGATAAAAAAATTAGACGGAGTCGAAACCACCTGATCTATGCTGGGATTCATCCCAAACATATCTATGAGATTAGTGCCATAAGCGGTGAAGGGATTGAAGAACTCGATGCCGTTATCCATCATTATATGGACCGACATCGCACTAAAAACAACTCCTAAACGCATTCCTATAATATATCCATTCAAAAGCCCCGATATCGGGGTTTTTTTACTTTACCCAGTAAATAAAGACGTTGATAGGTAGCGTTCCCCACTATCGGGCAAAAGAACAACAATCATTTTCCCTTCATTTTCCGGTCGCTGGGCTAATTGGCTAGCCGCATACAAGGCCGCCCCGGACGAAATACCAACTAACAAACCTTCTTTTTTGGCAACTTCTTGGCTGGTTAAAAACGCCTTTTCATTAGTCACTTGAATAATTTCATCCATAACATCAGTATTTAATATTTTTGGAATAAAGCCCGCTCCGATCCCTTGAAGCTTATGGGGGCCTGGCTTCTCTCCTGATAGGACGGCCGAATCTTTTGGCTCGACGGCAACAATCTTTACTGTCTTTTTCTTTTCTTTTAATATTTCACCCACGCCTGTAATTGTTCCGCCCGTCCCAATCCCGGCCACAAAAATATCAAGCTCACCATCAGTATCCTTTAAGATCTCAAGAGCCGTCGTCGACCGATGGATTTGGGGATTTGCTTCATTTTCAAATTGTTGTGGCATATAGGCGTTAGGCATTGATTCAGCCAGTTCCTTGGCCTTACTAATGGCCCCCTTCATCCCTTCAGACCCTTTAGTTAGGACAATCTCTGCTCCTAGAGCCGCTAATAAACGACGGCGTTCAATGCTCATGGTGTCTGGCATGGTCAAAATAACCGAATACCCCTTGGCCGCTGCCACAAAGGCTAAGCCCACTCCGGTATTGCCACTGGTTGGTTCAATAATCACTGTTTGATCGGTAATTAAACCTTCCCTTTCACCTGCCTCAATCATGGCTAAGGCAACCCGGTCCTTGACCGATGACAAGGGATTAAAGTATTCGAGCTTGGCCAAAATTCTTGCCTTTGACCCAAGGCTTTTTTGATAATTAGATAGTTCTAATAAGGGGGTGTTTCCAACTAAATCGGTTATACTCTTCGCAATTTTCGACATCTCGTCTCCTTTTTTATCTTATTGCTAGCTCTTTCATTTAACAAAAGGTCTTTCTACTGGACCCGGCGGCGGACCATTTTTAGGAATAATCTTAATTTTTATCGCTTCTAAACGCAGGGAAAGCCCTTCTGTTCCAGCTGGCTCACCATTTTTAGCCCAATCAAGCCAACCAAAGTTTTGCGCATGAACCTGATAATAAATATCCCATAATTCACGATCAACACCGGTTAATTCAATATAAATACCTTCAAGACGCTTTGATTGGCCAACACTTCCTGATAAGGCCCCGTCATAAGACCAAGAATTTTCCCAACCCTTATCCTGAATATGGGCCTGATAACGCACTCCCAGATTAGGGGGCATCTCTTCAATTTCAATCCGAAGTCCTTCTAAGCGAAGGGATTGGCCAGTGCTTCCACTGATTATCCCATCTCGTTGCCATTCTTGCCAACCGATATTTTGAATATGGCCTTGGTATTTAGGAAAAACCAATTCTTGACTCTCTTTTACATCGACCAGACAATTTGCTTCAAAGGCACCGGTTTTGGCCTGAATGACAGCCGTTCCAATATTACGGCCAGTAACTTGTCCAAATTGATCAACTTGAGCAATATTGCTATCGGAAGATGACCAACTTATCAAGGGATCATCGGTTGTGTCGGCGGGTATATAATTTGTCTTTAGGACAATGCTATTACCCTTTAAGAGATTTATTTGATCAAAGTCAAAGCTAATCCCAATTAAGGGTCTTGTGCTAGTGATATAATCAAAAGCCTCTTTTAATTGAATCCTTCCATAGCCGTGGTAGGGATCTTTTCCCGGAGCCCCCAAATCAAGGGCTGTTTTCTCTAGGGCCTCCCTAACGTCTTGGTTAGTCAAGTCATTTTTAGCGGCTAATAATAAGGCAATAGACCCCGAAACCATCGGTGCCGAAAAAGATGTTCCACTACTTCCCATGCCACTATTTACCGTCCCATAACCGCCTAAACGATTGGTGGAGATGATTATATCCCCAGGTGCGGCTAGGTCAACTTGATCATTGTACTGGGAATAATTCGGGCGTTTATCCTCTTTATTTGTGGCGGCTACTGAAATAACCTGCTCATAAGAGGCCGGATAGCCATATTGACCGGCACGAGTGGTATTGCCTTCATTTCCTGAAGATGAAACCAGTATTTTCCCTTGTGATGCGGCATATTCAACGCTTTGCCTAATTGAATCAAATTGGCTATAGGTTCCAAAACTCATATTAATAACTCGGACATCGTCTTGATCAGCTGCTTCCATAATGGCAGCGGCAATATGAGAAATATAAAGATTCCGATCCCCTGGAGACATCCCTCCCGTCCGGAAAGGACGGATTTTAACATTGGCTAAACCGGCAACACCAGCGATACCAATCCCATTATTGGTTTCGGCTGCGACGCAACCAGAGACCATGGTACCATGGCCGGATAAATCAATCATCTTAGTTGATCCATTAATAAAATCATAGCCTTCAAGAACCCTATTTTTTAAGTCCGGATGGTCTATATTTAAGCCCGTATCGATAACAGCAACAACAATCTCCGTCGAATCACCGACTTGGTCCCAGGTCTCACTTGCTCCTATTTTTTCAAAATACCAAGCTGACCCATCATTGACATAAGGATCATCGGGTAAAAGAGATGTTTGTAAAACAGCATTTCGTTCAACAGCTAAAACATTGGGATTTTTTGCTAGGCTAGCAATGGTTTGGTCAATTTTCTCAGGATCTTCTAATTCAATTAGATCAACCCGATCAGACAGTGATTGACTTTTTTTTAGGTCATCAAAGCCTAAGCTTTTGATGCTTTCTTCTATGCTTTCCTTATAGACGACAACAATCTGATTTTCAAGCCGATCTATTTCAGTTGCCCACGTAGTTGATGGCCCTAGTAAGAGTAGCACTAATATGGTCAAGCAAAGCTTTAATCCAATTTTTATTATTTTCATTTTTATTCACCATTTATCTTTGTTTACCCAAGTTGATGCCTATCTATCGAATTAAAATCGATTTAACTAATTATATCATTTATTTCTAAAGAAAAAGCCGATAATTATCGGCTTTTTCTAGAAAATTTTTATAAAAATCGCTTCCAAAAGCGTCTTCCTTCAGGGTGAACATCCTCACCTGTTACCTTAGCAAAGTCTTCTAAGGCTTTGCGTTGTTCACGGTTAAGTTTATGGGGTACTTCGACCTTTGCTGAGATATACAAGTCGCCTCGTCCCCGGCCGTTGACATTGGGAACACCTTTTCCTTTTAATCGGAAGACTTTTCCATTTTGAGTTCCTTCTGGCACCTTTAGCTTGATTTTCCCATCAAGTGTCGGCACCACTAGATTATCCCCTAATGCTGCCTGAACAAAGGTAATCGGCAATTCATAGTGAACATCGTCGCCCTGACGTTTAAAGAGGGGGTCTTCTTTCACTGAAATATAGACGTATAAATCACCCTTAGGCCCCTTATTAGGACCAGCATTACCTTCACCTCTTAAGGGTAAAACCGATTCGTCATCAACACCTGCAGGAATCTTGATACTGATGGTTCGTTCCTTTGTTTGAAGGCCCGATCCCCGGCAAGTATCACAGGGTTTTTCAATAATTGTGCCTTCGCCCCCACATTTATCACAAGTTTGAACTTGCTGGATGGTTCCAAAAGCAGTTTGTTGCCTAACATATACTTGACCAGCACCACCACATTGGTCACAAGTTTTAACCTCTGATCCTGCTTGAGCCCCAGAACCATGACAGGTTGAACATTCCTCTTTACGCTTAATTTTTATTTTCTTTTCAGTACCAAAGACCGCTTCTTTAAAATCAAGGTTAATATTGATTTTCATATCACTTCCGCGATTAGAACGTCTTCGACCTCGGGAACTGCCGGAAAATCCGCTAAAACCACCGCCGCCACCAAAAGCACCGAATATATCGCCAAATATATCTTCAAAGCCGCTAAAGCCACCGCCGCCGTAACCGCCAGCTCCTCCATTCATGCCTTCCATTCCGGCATGACCAAATTGATCATAACGGGCTTTTTTATCAGCATCACTTAAGACTTCATAAGCTTCGTTGGCTTCTTTAAATTTTTCTTCCGCTGCTGCATCCCCAGGGTTCTTATCCGGATGGTATTGCATGGCTTTTTTTCGATAGGCCTTCTTTATTTCGTCTGCACTGGCTGACTTATCAACGCCTAGCAGGTCATAGTAATCTTGCTTTTCACTCATCGATTAATCTCACCTCTTTTAAACATTTATGCCACGCTTGTGACAACTTATTATACCTTTAAATACTTAACTTTAAAAGACTTTTATTATTTTGTCGACCTTATAAAAGATTGCTTCAAAAAACAAGGGCAGCTTTCGCTGCCACTTATCTCATTCTTAAGCTAACATTTATTCTTTTACTTCTTCATATTCAGCATCAACCACGTCATCATCATCAGCAGCTGAATCATCAGCTCCTTGGTCGTCTCCCTCTTGGGCTGCTGTCTCTTCGTACATTTTTTGAGCAATCGGGTAGAAGGCTTCATTAAGGTCTTCAACAGCTTTATTAATGGCTTCGACATCCTCACCTTCAGCCGTTGTTCGTAAATGCTGAATTGCTTCTTCAACCTTAGTCTTTTCATCATCTGACACTTTTTCTTCTGCTTCTTTTAGTGATTGTTCCATTTGGTAAGCGGTTGAATCGGCCATATTTCTAGCTTCAATTAATTCTTTTTGTTTCTTATCTTCTTCAGCGTGCATTTCTGCTTCTTTAACTGCTTTATCAATTTCTTCTTCATTCATATTGGTCGTCGATTTAATCACGACATTTTGAGATTTTCCAGTTCCCAAATCCTTAGCCGATACATTAACAATACCATTGGCATCAATATCAAAGGTAACTTCAACTTGGGGAATACCTCGTCTTGCTGCTGGAATCCCGGTTAATTGGAATCGACCCAAGGTCTTATTGTCCCTTGCCATTTCCCGTTCACCTTGTAAAACATGAATGTCAACGGCTGTCTGATTATCGGCGGCAGTTGAAAAAATCTGGCTTTTCTTAGCTGGAATAGTTGTGTTTCGGTCAATCAAGCGTGTAAACACCCCACCTAAGGTTTCAATGCCAAGTGATAATGGGGTAACATCTAAAAGAAGTACGTCGGTTACTTCTCCTGCTAAGACCCCACCTTGAATGGCTGCTCCAAGGGCTACACATTCATCAGGGTTAATGCCTTTATAGGCCTCTTCACCAGTCATGCTTTTAACCGTTTCTTGAACGGCCGGTATCCGTGTTGATCCACCAACTAAAATTACCTTATCAAGCTCATTTTTCTTAATATTAGCATCCGCCATGGCTTTTTCAATCGGCTTAATTGTTCTTTTTACAAGATCTCCCGTTAATTCATCAAATTTCGCCCGGGTTAAGGTCAATTCTAAATGTTGAGGTCCTGCTTCAGTTGCTGTGATAAAAGGTAGATTGATCTCTGATTTCATCACCGAAGATAATTCAACCTTGGCTTTTTCAGCTGATTCTTTTAATCGTTGCAAGGCCATCTTATCTTTTCTTAAATCAATCACATGGGTTTTCTTAAATTCTTCAGCCATCCAATCGACAATCTTTTGGTCAAAGTCATCACCACCTAAGTGGTTATTCCCATTGGTCGACTTAACTTCAAAAACACCATCGCCTAATTCAAGAATTGATACGTCAAAGGTTCCACCACCAAGGTCATACACCATGATCTTTTGATTTTGTCCCTTATCAAGTCCATAGGCTAGGGCTGCTGCGGTTGGCTCATTAATAATTCGCATAACTTCAAGACCAGCAATTCGTCCGGCATCCTTTGTCGCTTGTCGCTGGGCATCGCTAAAATAAGCTGGTACAGTGATAACCGCCTTACTCACTGTTTCACCGAGATAAGCTTCGGCATCAGCCTTTAATTTTTGCAGAACCATCGCTGAAATTTCTTGAGGGGTGTAGCTTTTATCATCAATTTTTACTTTATGATCAGATCCCATTTCTCGTTTAATCGATGTAACAGTCCGATCTGGATTGGTCACAGCCTGCCGTTTAGCAACCTGTCCGACTAATCGTTCACCATCTTTCGTAAAGGCAACAACTGATGGGGTTGTCCGATTTCCTTCGGCGTTAGGAATAATTACAGCTTCGCCACCTTCTAAAACGGCAACAACTGAATTCGTTGTTCCTAAATCAATTCCAATAATTTTTTCTTTACTCATTTTTATTCCTCCTGTACTTCTCTCTCTATTATTTTTTAATTTTCTTCCGTTTTCTATTTTTTACAAACCTTGACCATTGACGGTCGAATCAATTTGCCCCTAAAGCAATAACCTTTTTGAAAGACTTCTAAAATATCCTGGTCTTCTTTTTCCGGATGATCTTCAGCCACCACACCATGGTGTAAGTTAGGATCAAAACTAACATCGCAAGCAATTTCTTCTAAGCCTTCTTCTTTTAAAACATCTTTCAGATGATTGAAAACCATCGATACACCCTCAGCGTAAGCTTTTGCTTGATCGCCCGACGCTTCTAGTGAGGCTTGAGCTCGCTCTAAGTCATCTAGTACCGGCAGGAGTTTCTTGGCCATACTCTCTCCGGCAAATTGATAGCTTTCGAGTTTTTCTTTTTGGGTTCTTTTCTTAAAGTTTTCAAAATCAGCTTGAAGCCGTATTAAACGGTTTAAAGCACTTTCTTCTTCCTTTTCGGAAACTTGCTTCTCTTCATCTGAAAGCTCTGCTTTTTTCTCTAATTCTTCTGTCCTTTGATCTTGCGTCGTTTCATCTTGGACCCTTTCATCAATGGGTTCTTTCTCCACAACTTCTTCCTCCGTCATTTCTCTTTGTTTTTCACTCATTATTCTTCACCTATTTCATCAATAAATTTGAGATATGTAAATTCAACTCATCTTTTATATAGTTCAACACCGATGACACATTATCGTAATTCATCCGCGTTGGCCCAATCACGCCAAAAGCGCCCATCATCTCACCTTCTAATTCATATGTCGATGTGATGATACTAAAATCTTTAAGGTCTTCATTCTTGTTTTCATCACCAATCTTAATGCGAACGACCCGACTGCCATCAGGATTACTCAAAATCTCCGAGATGACCTCTTTTTCTTGAATAATATCAACCACTTGTTTGATTTTTTCAACATCACTAAATTCGGGGTAGTTAAATAGATTGGTTAAGCCTGTTGAATGAATTTCCGATGCATCGTCCATCAAGGCTTTTTTAACCCGCCTAGTGATTTGACCAAGGAGGCCTTTTTCCATGGGCGTCAATTCTTGGATTTGATCGATAAAATCAGAATTCATATCTTTAAAAAAAGAATTCTTAAAAAATCCGTTAATCACATTGGAAAGCTTAATTGCCAAGACATCATTGATATCTTCCGAAAGCGACATTTCAATGTTTTTAGCAAAGCCCTCGTGGGTAACTGCCACAATCAGAATCCGATTTTTGATCAAGGGAACGATCTGGACATGCTTACAATTAAAGCTGGTAATGCGAGGGGCCAAGACCATTGATGTATAGTTGGTCAGCTGGGATAAGACTTGGGCAGTATGGGCAATCGTTCGACCGAGTTCATTGGTATAGTCTAAAAAACCACGGTGAATATCCGTTTGGATCATTTTTTCAAGCTTGCGCACTTCCATGATCTCATCGACATAATAGCGGTAAGCCCGTTGAGTTGGAATCCGACCAGACGAGGTATGGGGCTGGATTAAGTAACCCATTTCTTCCAAATCTGCCATCTCATTGCGAATTGTTGCCGGACTTACCCCTAGGTTGCAACGCTTGGACAAGGTTCTTGATCCAACCGGTTCAGCCGTATTGATATAGTCACGGATAATGACTTCCATTATTTTCTTTTTGCGTTCACTCATATTCATAGTCCACCTCGTTATTAGCACTCATGATAACCGAGTGCTAACACCTAGGTTAAATATAACATTTACCCATGAATCTGTCAACTGCTTTCTATAAGATCTTATCCAACTTTTAAAAATTGCTTAAGTTTCTTTTAACTTTTTATTTCTTTAAATAAAGGTCCCAAAAACTTGGTTTGCAAAGTCTTGTCCATGGCTGCTTAGGCGAAGACAATGGCCTTCTTGAACAAGCAAGTTTCGTTTGATTAAAGCCTTAATTTCATTCTCATAGACTTTAAAAAAATCCAGTTGAAAAAAACTTTGAAACTCCCGATTATCGACTCCTGCTAATTTTCGCAGGCCTAAGACCATCCACTCATTCATCCACTGTCTCTTTGTCAAAGGCGATTCTTTTTGACTGGGATCTCGCCCTAATTCAATTAAGCCCATATATTTTTTATAACTGTCTTCATTTCCATAACGGACACCCTGATAAAAACCATGGGCTCCTAAACCAAAGCCTAAATAAGGTGCCATCTGCCAATATTTTAAATTATGGCGACTTTGATAACCTCTTTTAGCAAAACTCGAAATTTCATAATGGTCATACTTATTTTTTTTTAAAAATTCATCAATCAGCCAATGCATCTGTCGTTCTTTGTCTTCCGCTGGCAGCTTTAATAAACCCTTTTCTACTTTTTTGGTCAGCGGGGTATTGGCTTCTAAGATTAAACTATAACAGGAAAAATGGCTTGCTTTAAATGCTACAAGGGCATTTAGCGTTTCTTCCATCATCGCTAAGCTTTGCCTAGGAATCCCATACATTAAATCGACGCTAATATTAGTAAAGCCAATTTTTTTCATGGCCGCCATCGCCTGAATAAAATCCTTTTGATCATGGGCCCGGCCAAGGAGGCCAAGCAAGTCATTTTGCCAGGCTTGAAAGCCAACCGAGATTCGATTAATACCGGCTTCTTTATAAACCAGTAATTTTTCCTCAGTGATTGTCCCCGGATTAACTTCTAAAGTAATTTCACTCTCTTTTGATAGGACAAAGTGGGTCTTTAAAAGGTCCATCAGGTCTTTAATCTTAATTGCCCCAACAGCTGAAGGTGTCCCACCACCAAAATAAATACTATCGACTGCTATTTTTTCTTTTTGGCCCTCCACAAATCCTAAAATTTCCTTTTTTAAAGCTTGGAAATAGTGGTCAATGGTCTTTTCATCCTGACATACCCAAGAATTAAAGTCACAATAGGCACATTTTTTTATGCAAAAAGGAATATGACAATAAATACCGACCTTTTGACTTTGATTTAAAGGATAATACTTATCCATGATTATCCTTCTTTAAGCTTTTTTTTATCACTTTAACACCCTTCCTAATTTTAAGATTCTTCATTTTTAGAGTTTTTTCAAGCAATTCTATGCTATAATTATTAATATTGTACACATTTTTGATCAGAAAAACATGTTTTTTATTTACTCTTAATAATAAATTATTTGCTTGATTTTCAAAAACAAGCAGAAAGGAAGTAAACTATGAAAAAAGAATTAAAACTCGCCTTAGTTATTGGTGCAATGGCAGCAATTCCTGTCTTTATTTTGACCAAAAAGCATTTAAAAAAACAAAAAAACAAAAAAACAAAAAGCGACCTTAACAAGAAAAAAGAAAGTCAAGCAGAAAAACTAATCTATACCAGTGGGCCTGTCTCACCGACTGGCCAGGTCCTATATGATTTTAAAGATGCTAATAATCTAATCTTCTGTGAAGAAACCCAATTAAATAAGCGTCTCATTCAATTAGAAAACTCCATTAACATAAGAGACATTGGCGGTTACAGCGGCTACCAAGGTGGCCGTGTCAAGTGGCGAAAAGTAATTCGCAGTGAAGAACTTGCCCACCTGTCCGACCGAGACGTTGAATTTTTCAAAGACTTAAAGCTTAAGCATGTCTTTGATTTTCGTAACGAGGCAAAGGCCAAAAGACAGATCGATCGATTGCCAGATTTTACGACCTACCATCTTAACCCGATTTTCGATAACGCCGATATGAAAAGAGAACCTTATTCCTTTACTCAAGCAGGAGCAGTTGATCAATTTATGCGAGACATTTATACCCTGCAAGCCGAAAAAAAAGCTCAGGAATTTGCAAATGTTTTAAAATACCTTACCCTCCCCGACCAATATCCCCTTCTTTATCATTGCACCAATGGTAAGGATCGAACGGGATTTATGACCTATCTTATCTTAAGTATCTTAGGTGTAAAGGAAGAGACGATCATGTCTGATTATACCCTAACCAATCTAACCTTTGACGAAAGCTACCTCTTGCTTGGCAATATTATGTCTGAAGAATTAGGGATCGATAATTACCATCTTTGGGAATTTTATGGGGTCAAACCCGATTGGCTCCAACTCTCAATCGATTACATCACTAAAAAATTTGGGAATGTTGAAGACTATCTCCTTTATGAAACTGATTTAACCAAGACCGATTTTCAAAAAATACGCGATAACCTTTTAGAATAAGAGGTAGAAAGGATATGAAGATGGAAAAACGTGGAAAAATTGCCCGAGATGCTGGCATTCAGTTAGCAGCCCTCGACACTAATACTCGTCATCAGGCACTTTTAGCAATTGCCCAAGCATTAAAGAATCGAAAAAAGGAAATCCTTATGGCCAATCAACTTGATTTAAAGCGAAGTGAACAAGAAGGTCTCGATAAACCCCTTCTCAAACGCCTTGTTTTTGATGAGGATAAGATCAATGACGTTATTGAAGGGATTCACAGTCTTGTTCGCTTAGACGACCCACTCGGTGCTACGCGTTTAGCCACTGAACTCGATGATGGCCTTGATCTCTATAAGGTTACTTGTCCCATCGGTGTTATTGGGGTTATTTTTGAATCTCGACCGGATGCCTTTGTTCAAATTTCAACCCTTTGCCTAAAAAGTGGCAATGCTGTTTTATTGAAAGGGGGAAGCGAAGCCTTAGAAACCAATCGGATCCTTTGCCAAATTATTGACTCAAGTGCAAAGGGTATACCCAATGGCTGGATTCAAAATTTAGAAAGTCGGGATGAAGTAACCGCCATGCTAGCCCTCGATCAATACATCGATTTAATCATTCCTAGAGGCTCTAATTCTTTTGTCCAATATATTATGAACCACTCTAATATCCCGGTTATGGGCCACGCCGATGGGGTTTGCCATCTTTATGTCCATGCCGATGCCATCATTGATAAGGCCATTCCCCTTATTGTTGATTCCAAAACCCAATACGTGGCAGCCTGCAATACCCTCGAGACCCTGCTCGTTCATGAATCAATTGCTAAGGCCCTGCTTCCCCTACTTAAAGAAGCCCTTCCCCATGTCCGCCTTAAAGGCGATGGCCCAACGCAAAAAATCATTGATGTTGAAGCAGCTAGCGACATCGATTGGGAAACCGAATACCTGGATTATATTCTTTCAATCAAAATCGTCCCCGATCTTACTAGTGCCATTGACCACATCAATAGTTATGGTTCGGGCCACACCGATGCCATTGTTACCGAGGACGAAAAAACAGCCCAATCCTTTATGACCCTTGTCGATTCTGCTGGTGTTTTTTGGAATTGTTCAACCCGCTTTAGCGATGGCTTCCGTTTTGGCTTTGGTGCCGAAGTTGGTATTAGCACCTCTAAACTCCATGCCAGAGGACCAGTGGGACTAGACGGCCTGCTCAGCTATAAGTATAAGCTTCTCGGCCATGGTCAATGCGTTGCCGATTATGCTAGCGGGGACGCCCACTTTACCCATCGCAAAAAGGATGAGGATTGCCCCCTTTAGTTGAAATTTTTTGATCATGAAAGGATCTAAGATGAAAAAAAAACTTTTTTTAAGCATCATTTTAATTCCCCTGATGATTCTTGCTTTTTCTGCCTGTAGCCCCACCCAAGAAAGAGAAGAAATGCCTAATCCCATGGAAAAAAAAGAGTCCCTTGAGGCGATCAATGACCAACTGGGCTTTAGCTTTGATAGTCTTCCCGACGGTGCCAAAGATTTAACTTATTTTACCATTGGTCAAAGCACCGCCCAGGCCAGCTTCATCCTTGATTCGATTGAATATACCAGCCGCAAAGGACCAATCAGTGATGTCGATATCTCTGGTGTTTACACAAACTTTGCCAAGGGACAAACGATCATGGACGATCGGGATCATCTTGTTTTTTATCAATACAATGATAATAAAGAAGGGCTGGCTACCTGGCAGACCGATAGCCATAGTTACTCTCTTCTTTGTATGGAAGGTTTTGATCTAGAAACGATGAAGGCAATCGTCAACGCTATTTCATAAGTAAATTATTGTGAGGAAAGATTTCTAATTTTATTTGAATTATCGATGACAATCCTCCTTATAAATGATACAATAATTTTAATATTCTTCTATAGTTATTGTAAACTTTCTTATCAATATAAAATTTATTATTGGAGGCATAATTTAATGGAAAAAAAATCACACTATTACGTCGAAGATCTAATCGACCTTAATATGTTACAGCAATTTCAAGATAGCTTTTCGGCTGCCACGGGAATGGCCAGCGTATCCGTGGACAATGAAAAGGGATCAATTACCCAACCTAGCAATTTTACCGACTTCTGCATGAAATACACTAGAGGCACTGATCTTGGTAGTGAACGCTGCGAAAAATGCGATGTCGAAGGCGGGAAAAAAGCGGCCGCCACCGGACGGCCAGCTGTTTATTCCTGTCACGCTGGATTAGTTGACTTTGCAGCCCCAATTGTTGTTGACGGTGTGGAAATCGGTGCCATTCTTGGTGGGCAAGTTTTAGATGCCCCACCCAATGAATCTTACTTTCGTCGAATCGCCCGAGAAATCGGTGTCAATGAAGAGGAATATATCAACGCCTTACGAAAAGTTCCCATTGTCTCTCGCCAACAAATTGATGCAGCGGCCGATATGCTATATGTTTTTGCCAACACGATTTCACGCATGGGCCACCATAATCAGGTTTTAACAAATGAAACAGAAAAATTCCAATCTTTAACGGAAGATTTACTTGAAAATATTCAGTCAATCACCGAGATGAGCGATGAATTTGTCTCTCAAATCAATGCCCTTAATGAGACATCTGCTGATCTGCTTGAATCATCGAGTCTTTCCAAAAATAAGGTCAAGGAAACAGATTCAATTTTAAGATTTATTCGGGATGTTGCTACTCAAACCAACTTACTGGGTTTAAATGCGGCAATCGAAGCAACCCGAGCTGGTGAATTTGGCCGTGGTTTTAATGTGGTTGCCGACGAAGTCCGAAAATTAGCTGTTATGAGTGTTGATTCTGCTAAGAAAATTGAAAACATCCTCGACAATCTGGTCACTAGTATGAACGGTGTAGAACGACAAGCAATGAAATCCGAGAGGATTGTCGGCGAACACCAAACTTCCATGGATGCTATCAGTGAGAAACTTCAATTACTCAATACTATTTCGGAAAAAATGAAAGTGGAAATTGAAACGTTAAAAAATATTATTTATTAAAAAAGGAGCACAGACGTGCTCCTTTTTTAATCCCCTTTACTATAGGGTATTGATTTTTTTTAAATAATTAAGCAACTCTTCTTCTGGTAGTGGTTTTGAAAAAAGAAAGCCCTGAGCCTTTATGCATTGATTTTTTAATAAAAAAGCTACCTGTTCCTCTGTTTCAACACCTTCTCCAATAACTGAGAGATTTAAACCTTCAGCCAATTCAATAATCACCTTGGCAATAACGCCTTTATCGCTAATAGGAATATCTTTAATAAAAGAACGGTCAATTTTTATCTTATCCACATTAAATTTATTTAAATAGGCAAGGGATGAATAACCGGTTCCAAAATCATCGATGGCAATGGCAACGCCTTGTTCCTTTAAGCGGTCGATGATCTGACGGCATTCTTTCTCATTATCCATCAAAACCCGTTCAGTGATTTCTAACTCTAACAAATGGAGGGGTAAACCTGTTTGCTCAGATACTAACTTAACTAAATCAATAATATAAGGATCTTTAAATTGAAGTCTTGATAGGTTAACGGCCATTTCAATTGCATAGCCCATTTTATTAAGGCGATTGGCAAATTGACAGGCTTCTTTAAGAACCCATTCGCCAATTGGCAGAATTAATTTTGATTCCTCGGCAATGGGAATAAATACATCTGGCGAAATAATCTCGCCCTGTCGTTTCCAACGCATTAAGGCTTCAACACCAATAATTTGCCTAGAAATTAAATCAATTTGAGGTTGGTAATAAAGAATAAATTCATTGCGCTCCAATGCTTTTCTTAAACTATTGCCCATTTCATATTTAGAAATTGATCGCTGATTGATCTCCTGATTATAAAAAACAAAGGTATTTTCTAAATCAGATTTAGCATTGTTAAGGGCAGAGGTTGCATTTTTAAGAAGTTTCAAATAATCATCGCCATCACCTGGATAAAAACTAATGCCCATGCTGACATCAATCGTCTGAGATTCATTCTTGATCCAAAGTGGTTCCTGAAGAAACCTGGTTAATCGACTAAGTTTCTTATAAAGGGCTTCTTCTGCCAGAAGATTTGTCTTAAACACAGCGAATTCGTCATTGCCAAGGCGGGCCAAAACATCACATTCTTGGCAAAATTTACTTAATTTTTTACCCAGCTCAATTAAAATCTGGTTGCCATATTCATAACCCTTGGCTTCATTGATTAAGCGAAAATTATCAATATTGATAATGATCAGGGCATCAATCGATTCTTTTGTACAATTTTTTTCAATCAAGGTCCAGACAATTTCATCAAAATATGTCTTGTTATAAAGACCCGTTAAGGCATCAAAATATTTTAATTGGTAGATGTTTTTTTGAACCCGTTTCTCTTTTGTTATATCCGTTAAATTACCAATGTAATAGGTTTTATTGTTACTTTTTACCTCGATCAATTTTAAAAACAAAGTTGATTCTTCCATCTTTGAAGTAGGTAAGTACTTAATTTCACCGACCCAAAGCTTATTTTCTTTTAATTCCTCGACAATCTGATCATTAATAAATAACTTTCTTTCGAGAAGATTAAGCCCCTCTAATTCATTTTCTGAAAAAGCAGCTAATTTATTAAAGGACTGATTAGCAAAAATACATAAAAATTGTTGGTCGATAATAAATATGCCTTCTGTACTAAATGAAATTAACTCCAAAATCAATTCCAAATGATGCTGGACATCTTTTCGGCTCTTGATCTCATCATTTAATTGACGATTTTGCATTTCAATTTCATCAAGAAACTGGTTGACATTTACATTCATTAAACGAAGACCACGGACTAATATTCCAATTTCATCCTCCCGTTTAAAATAAGCTTCTGGAAAATTAAGTTTCCAATTATTTTCGCCCATCGCTTCAACTTCATTGCTTATTCGTATCATTGGCCTAGAAATCCGACTTGAAAAATAATACAAAAAAAGACTAATAATACCAAGAAAGACTAAAAATATTAATATATTAAGAAGACTAAAACGCTGTATCGACGCTAATGCTTGATCTTTTGGAACAAGGGTTCCAACCACTAAATTAGTATTCTTTGTCGACGCATAAGCATAGTATTCATTTTCGCCCACATAGATATATTCCGAATATTTTTCGTTGGACCGGTCTTCATTAAAAGCATTAACAAATTGCTGCTTTTCCATAATCGTTTCAATGCTTCTATTCTCCCTGTGGGGATAATAAAAATGTTCACCTTTTTGATTTAATAAAAACGTTTGCCCATTTTGGCCAACTTGAAAATTATCTATCAATGTAAAAACATCTTCGATTTTTAGATCAACAGCCATTGTTCCCAACAGCTTTTCTTTTTCATAAACGGGTGTCGAGATTGTTACAACCCAACCACCACTAACCAAATCTTGATAGGGTTTAGAGACAATCGTCACTTTTTTTTCTACCGCCTCTTTATACCAATCTCGTTTGCCTAAATCATAATTTTCATCAGGGTCATAAGTTTCTTCAGTCGTGATTAATTCATTGGGTCCTGCTATCGCAAGAGAAACCAAAGAAACATCGTCATTACTTTCTTTAATACGATTAAGGGCTGTCTGCACTCGCCCATAAAGAGGATGTCCTCGTTTTTGATTACGACTATCAATCTCTCTCATAATGGTTAAAAAATCTTCATTTGTTTTCATTTGCTCAACAACTTCTTTGTTTTCCCCAAAAAAGCCATCGATCTCAGTGGCAATTTGTCTAGCATCTTTCAATAAGTTTTTTTGTATTTCATCTTCAAAAAAATTATGAATCAATCGATTTGATAAAAGCACATAGATTAAAAAAATTAAAACAAAAAGCACTACTGTCAAAATACCAATACGTCTAAGTAAACTTTTTTTAATTTGATTCATAACTCCTCCTATCAATTCATTTATGTTTTTATTTTACCCTAAATCTTTAAAAAAAGATATCATTCTTTTTTTGTGGCCCTATCCAGATTGACAGCTTTACATTTTCGTGATATCTTTGTTACATATCTACTCGGTTAAAATTATTTATTTAATAAGGAAAGGTACTAATCATGGATATCCTAAGATTTTTAAAAAAACCCCTGTTTATGACAAGTTTAATCATCCTTTCGCTGGTCTTTTTTACTTCTTTAACGGTCACAGCAGCTGACAAAATTATTGTTATTAACCCTGGTCACCAAGCTGGGAAAGATAGTGGTGCTGTTAATAAAACAACAGGAATCACTGAGGTAGGACTTAATAATGCCCTAGCCATAAAAGTTGTCACCGCTCTTAGAGAAAACGGCTATCAGGCTATGCTCAGTCATCAAATCCCGGAGAACAAAGATCTTCCCACCCTTCTGTCAAGCCCTGTCAATTCCTCGACTGCAATCTGCCAAGCAGCCAATAAACTAGGGGCCCATCTGCTGGTTAGCATCCATCATAATGGCGGGCCTCCAAGTGCAAATGGCTATGAATTTTACTGGAGCTCTTATCATCCCTCCGTTGATAATGATGGCATTTATCAAAAAAGTGGTTTGTGGGGCGATGGCTCCAGCGCAAGCCTCGATGCCAGCCCTCCACCTATTGCCATTCGCTCAAAAGAATTAGCCCATTTGTTTAATGATGCTTTTAAAAATCTCGATTACCTTAATAGCCGCAACCGGATTGTTGAACGAGACGATGCCATCACCCGTAAAACCAGTATGCCATCGGTTTTGATTGAAGCTGGTTTTGTCACCAATAATGCCGAATCACTTCGCTTAGCCAATGATCAAAACCAACAAAAGATGACAGTTCAAATTGTCGAAAGCATCAATACCTTTTTTGGCTACGATACCCCTAGTGTCACAGCCTCACTGGTCAAAGCTCATGTCTCGAAAGATTTAATCACCCTAAGTGTTTCCGGTTTTGAAACAAATAACTGTACCATAAAAGAGATTTTATTCCCGGTTTGGAGTGATAAAAACGGCCAAGATGACCTCAAATGGTATCCGGCCAAAATTCAAGATGATGGCAGTTATAAAGTCGTTGTTAATATTAAAGACCATCAAAAGCAAGGAGGCTTGTATCAGATTCATTGTTACTCAAAGAATGATAAGGGAAAACTAGATTTTTTAGGTAATACAACAGCAGAACTTTTGGTTGATCCGATGACGGCCAAATCCTTGAAAGCAAAACCTTCTTCAGAGACCCAAATCGCTATCACCCTATCAGGGATCACCGCTCCTGATGGACTCAAGTCAATTTCTTTTCCCGTTTGGAGTGACCGAGATGGGCAAGATGATCTTATCTGGTACACTGCCACTAAGGAAAAGGACGGATCCTACCAAGCAACGATCGATATTAAAGACCATCGTTACGATGGCGGCGACTACATTATCCATGCTTATGGCAGGGATTCTTATGACAAGCTTAATTTCTTAGGTGCAAGCTCAGTCTCGATGACTGTTAAAGCGATGGAAGCCAATAAAATTACCACTAAGACTAATGGTGATGGTAATATCACCGCTAGAGTTAGCGGCATTACTGCCCCCTATGGTCTTAAAAAGATTTTATTCCCGGTCTGGACTAATGCAAATGGGCAAGATGATCTTACTTGGTATACCGCTAGTAAAGAATCTGATGGGACCTATCAGGCAAGCATTAATGTTAAAGACCACCACTATGAAAAGGGGAGCTACAATATTCATTGTTACGGTATTGATTCCTATGATAAACTAAATTTCCTCGGCCATAAGTCTCTCGATGTTGACCTTAACCCGATGAGTGCCGATCAGGTTTTTGCTCGTGTTTCAGGGCGAAAAATAATCGCTAATGTCTCTGCTATTACTGCCCCTGAAGGTTTAAGAGATGTCTATTTTCCAACTTGGTCCGAAAAAAACGGCCAAGATGATATTAAATGGTATAAGGGTATTAAACAATCGGACAATAGCTATCAGATTACCATCAATACCGCCGATCACAACAATGAAGCCGGCAAATACCTGGTTCACTGCTATGGTAGCAATCAAGCTGGCCACTTAAGCCTACTTGGCCATACCACTGCTACAATAACCTATACACCAGCTAGTGCCAAAGGTCTGTCAGTCCAGATAAATCAAAATATTGCCATTGTTAAGCTTGAGGGCCTAAACACTCCCAATGGCCTTAAAGAGATTCTCATTCCCAGCTGGAGTGAAAAAAATGGCCAAGATGATCTCAAGTGGTATAAAGCCTCTAAACAAGATGATGGATCTTATCAAGTGCTTGTCGATGCTAAAAACCATCAGGGCGATAGTGGTCCTTATATTTTCCATGCTTACTGTGTTGAAAATGATGGGGAATATGTCTTTTTAGGAGCCAGTTCAGCAAGCATTCGCTACGTCGAAACCCCGATCATGGGCCAAAGCAATGTATCTGCAAGTCAACTTATTAATTATTATAAGAGAAGCGGAAAAACCTACCCTCAACTCTATACCGATTTAGGGGTTGATCTAGACGATTTTGTCGACCTTTACATTAAAGAAGCCAAGGCTGAAGGGGTTCGTGCCGAGGTCGCCTTTGCCCAAGCCATGCTTGAAACGGGTCATCTTCAATTTGGAAAAGATGTTAAGGTTGAGCAATTTAATTTTGCTGGTCTCGGAGCCACCGGTGGTGGCATCCCTGGCTTTGATTTTTCTAACGCTTATGGTAATAACCCAATTGGGCTTCAAATGGGTATTCGCGCCCATATCCAGCATTTAAAATGTTATGCCTGCTATGATGATCTCAATCAAGCTAATGTCGATCCAAGATGGAACACCAAGCTTAGGGGGCGAGCCCTCTCGGTTGAAGAATTAGCCGGTACTTGGGCTGCTGACTTAAGCTATGCCCCAAAAGTTAAAACGATTATGAATGCCTTTTAATCAAAAAGTGCTTAAAAAAGTCCTCGGTTCGAGTCTCGAACCGAGGACTTTTTTTAAGCGTTTCGTTGATCACCGAAAAAGAACAAAGCCACGGTACCTGGCCCAGTATGAGAACCAATCACCGTTCCCACCGAATTGATCATTACCGGTCCTTGAAGATTAGGAAATTTATCCTCGACAAGCTTGGCCACCGTTTGAGCATCCTCATAGCAGGCCGAGTGAGAAATAAAGCATTTTCCACAATAACATTCTCGATTCTCTGCGTGTTCCACCATTTTTTTTACCATCTGAGAAATTACTTGGTTTTTACCCCGGACTTTCATACGGGGAATAAGCTTTCCCTCGTGGTCCATATTCATTAGCGGGCATATATGGAGTAAATTCCCCATAAAGGCTGACGCATTGGATATTCGGCCACCTCTTTTATAATGCGATAAATCAGTGGAAAAAAACCAGTGGTTTATTCCTAGTTTTTGGTCTTCGGCCCATTGATAAAGTTTTTCAAGGGTTGCCCCATGATCTCTTCGATCGGCTAAGGCATCGACAAGCATGCCATAGCCGGAAGATGCCCCTAATGAATCAACCACTTTGATTTTTTGCTTGGGGTATTGATTCATCAATTCCGCTGCTGCCACTACTGCTGAACCATAAGTCCCTGATAATCCTGACGAAAGGGAAACATGAAGAATATCATTTCCTTCTTTTAAAAATGGTTCAAAGAATTCGATAAATTCTGCCACATTTACCTGTGAGGTCGTTGGCATAAAGCCCTCTTTAATCTTTTTATAAAAATCATCAAAGGACATGCTTAGGCCCAAATCATCGGCATACTCACGATCACCCATTGTATAGTGAAAACATACATAAGGAATCTGACGTTTGTCAAAATAATCTTTTGGCATATCGGCCGTCGAGCAACAGGTTAATGTGTATTTATTCATATCTACCACCTTTTTCTCTTAGTTTATCATTTAATTATAGTATCAACCTAGGTCTATTTTACAATCAATTCTAAGACAAGTCAAACAAGTAATACCTTAAATTTCTAAATGACAAAAGCCTTGCCGCCGATAGATCAAAACACCCAAGCCCTTTTCTTTGGCGATTTGAGCCAACCTTTCAACTGAAAAGTCCGGTGCATAACAATCAACTGCACAACCTCTTAAATGCTTAGACTGATTAATACCACCAACCTCGGCGTTTCGCCGGATGCAACGAAGCCCTGAAGTAATAATAATTTCTGAATTTAAGGCCATTCGAGTCGCCTCCAAACGGTCAAGCAAGGTTTTCTCCATCTCTGCTGGAAAACCATGACAATAACGTCCCCCACAACAACACCTAAATTCTTCGCGATTAAAATGGGCCGTCAATTGATCGCTTTTTTGGCCTTTCTCAACTCCCCTCTCTGCTAATAAAAGAGCCTGGGTCAGGGGTCCAACCAAACCATCTACTTCTAAGCCCCGATTGCGCTGAAAGGCTAGAATAGCAGCCTTTGTTTGGGGACCATAAATCCCATCGATAGGACCTGTTTGATAGCCATAAGCTCTTAATGCTTCTTGAATTTCTTTAATAAATACGTCCATTATTCCTCTCTTTCTTTAATTTGAATCAAAACCTTTTTAAGTTTTTCGGGTATGGGAAAACCAATCTGACTTAAGTTTTCGATGATACTAATCCCTTCGTTGGCCGCATAGAAAAAAATAATCCCGGTTCGAAGTGCTTCACCTCCACTTAATAGGGTCCTATCCAAAAGATGTCCCATTCCAACCATAAGAAAAATCAACATTTTTTTAAGTATCCCCATAAATCCAATCTGACTAGATATTCTTTTTTCTTGAATCGCTAGGACTAATCCACTGATGTAATCAGCCAAAACTAAGCCTAGTAGGGCATACAAATACTGGTCAAAGCCGCCTAATAATAAATAAAGGCTTGATCCTAGCAGGGCAAAACTGCCATTGACACTATTAATGATCGGTTTCATCTTTGCCTCCTTTCTTAGCTACTAGATAGAAGTAAAAGGCAAAAAATGACAAAAAAATAGGAAACTTTCGTTTCCTAGTCTTTTTTTACTCCTTGTATTTAAACACCTTGTATATAGGCTCGGACCGTTTGACCTGGCGGTGCAACCCCATTCGGGATTACCTTAATCTCAATTGCTTCAAGACGATAACCAAAGCCAGCTGTCCCTGAATCTTGGCCGTTTTTCGCCCAATCAAGCCAACCAATATTTTGAGCATGAACCCGGTAATAGACATCAAAATGCTTGGCATCAGCACCGGTTAATTTAACTCGAATGGCTTCAAGACGAAGACCCTGCCCTTCTGTCCCACTCATTTGACCATCTTTTTTATAATCTTGCCAACCGATATTCTGTATATGGGTTGAATAGCTGATTCCAAGATCATAGCCTTGATTATCAGCTAAAATCTCAATGCCTTCTAGGCGGAGGGACTTTCCATGAGTCCCACTCGTCTCACCATTGATCCGATACTCCTGCTCCCAACCCATGTTTTGAACATGAGTTTTGTAAGAAGCTTTGATCAACCGTTCGGGCACTTTAATAGTCGTCCCAACAACCTCAAACAAACCGGCCTTATCATAAGCATAAACATGGATACTGTAATCATCTCGCTCATTCTTATGGTCTTTATAGGAAATGCGTTTACTGGCGATATTACCAACTACATTTGCCTGATACCAAATCAGATCATCTTGGCCATTGACCGCTGTCCAAATCGGAAAAACAACTCGATCAATTCCTGAATCTTGGTCATAAACCTCACAAGAAACCGTAAAACCTGTCTCATCAACATTGGAAATTTCAAGCTTGGAAATTGTCGGCTTTGTTATATCAATAATTTTCGCCTTAACTTCCGTGGCAGCCATGGTTGAGAGTCCAGCACGATCATAAGCATAAGCGTGAACAACATAAAGACCCCGTTCATTGTTGTGGTCTTTATAGGAAATACGTTTACTAGCAAGACCAGCCGATATATTTGCCGTATGCCACTTTATATCATCCTGCCCATTGGCTGCTGTCCAAATTGGAAAAACAACCCGATCAATTCCTGAATCCTGGTCTTCGACATTACAAGAAACGGTAAAGCCACTATCATCAACATCGGTAATTTTAAGATTAGCGATCAGTGGTGGTGTTGTATCAATAATTTCTTCTTCAATAATTTCTTCTTCAATAATTTCCTCTTTACTGGCTTCTAAGTCAAAATCACCCAGATAAATATAACCCTGAAAACCACCGACAGATGTATGATCTTCATTCCCTATTGTATATTGTCCCGTCCTAAAATGAATCTTCGTAGTCCACGTTGATTCAGAATAGGTTACTTTATTGCCTTCAATCTTTTCAACCACAGCCACATGACCGTAATTTGATCCACCCCAACAAATAATTGAGCCCAGCTTTGGTGTATCGCCGTAGGAATAAGCCCCACGACTTAAATTATTGCCCCACCATTGATTAGCATTCCCTGTACTTAGACTCGGTTTTGTCCCCAAAATTTCATAGGCTCGCCCATAAGCGTAAGCAGTACAATTTGGCATTCCATAGCCACCTAAATAATAGATGTTTTTTTCATAATAATAAGGATTCCCAGCCGTTGAAGCCGTTCTTTTTTCTGGCCCGGTCAAGCGTGGGGTAAATAAGGCATTCGTCTGCAAAAAATCAATGCTTTCATCAAGCTCAAATTCACTTAGCTCATCACCCGCCAACATCTCCTTGGCTTCAATCACATCATATTCTATTTCTTCTATCTTATTTTCACTGTTTATAGCTTCAACTTTTACTTCTTCGGCCAAAGCATTTCCTGAAAAAACACCAAGAGCTAAGAGAATCGCCAAACTGATACAGGATCTTTTTAAAATTTTCATCTTGTCTGCCTTTCTCATTTACTTATAAAACGTTACAACTTATTAATATAAAGTTTACAACATTTTAAGCAAAAATGCAATGCTTTTTCAAAAATAATGGCTAATTAAAGCATTTATTAGACACTCCGAAGGGCATCAATGGGATTAAGTTGCGAAGCTTTTCGAGCCGGTGCAAAACCAAAGACTACTCCAATGGCAGCTGAGAAACCAACCGCTAACAAAACTGTTGACCCCGCTAAAACAAAGTCAATTCCAATAATTTGACAAACAAGATAGGCAATTCCGACCCCAAAGCCAAAGCCTAGGATCCCTCCCATTAATGAAAGCATGACCGATTCAATTAAAAACTGTAGCTGAATCTGTTTGGGTTCTGCCCCTAGGGCTTTTCTAAGACCAATTTCACTCGTCCGCTCAGTTACCGAAACCAACATCATATTCATAATTCCAATTCCTCCAACCACCAAGGAGATCCCGGCGATTCCGGCCAACATCATTGTTAAAATATTGGTCATCTCCTCAATTGTATCGATGATACTTTGCATATTAAAAATAGTATAAGCGTCTTCTTTGCCATTAAAGGCCTGTTTAAGACTGGCTTCAATTTCTCTTGTTGTCGCTTCAGCCTGAGCCTCGTCTTTTAAGAAAATTTCTAGGCTATTAATCGTTTTTGATCCAATTACCCCCATTGCTGTCGTATAAGGAATCATCACAGCCTTATTCACCGGAGCAGAGGCAAAACTGGTGGTTTTTTCAAGCACCCCGATAACCGTATAGGTCATCCCACCAACAACCATTTCTTTTCCAATCGGATTAATCCCATAGAATAAATCATTTTTAAGATCATCGCCAATTAAGGCCACATGATTTTCACTTTCAATATCAATGGGATTAATAATCCGTCCGAAAGCCAGTATTTCATCAGTATTTTGAAAATAAACTTGATTTTTTCCTTGCAGAGAAACCTCTTCCATTGAGCGGCCCTCATAGGCCACTGTCGCTACATTTGAAATGGTCGGCGACACCCCAATAATATTAGCTGTTTTTTCCAAATCTGCCAAGTCCCCCTGGCTTAAGCCAGACTTTAATGGTGTTCCAATAATCTGTATGCTTACCTTATTGGATCCCATTGCTGAAACCTGATCCGTTACCGTTTTGGTCGCCCCTGAGACAATGGTAATTAGGGCGATAATCGATGCCACGCCGATAATGATGCCTAGCATGGTCAGAAATGAGCGCATTTTATTGCTTAAAACATTCTCAAAGGCCATCTTGATGCTTTCTTTAAACATGGTCTTCCCCCTCGGTCAAGTTTCCATCAATAATATCGACAATTCGACTGCCATTCTTAGCGACGAGTGGATCGTGAGTAATCATAATAATGGTTCTTCCTTCCTGATTTAACTCGGTAAATAAATTCAAAATTTGGCAGCCCGTTTTTTGATCCAAGGCCCCGGTCGGTTCATCAGCTAAAAGTAGGGTCGGCTCGGTCACTAAGGCCCTAGCTATAGCCACTCTTTGCTGTTGGCCACCGGAGAGTTGATTGGGTCGATTTTTCATCTTATCGCCTAGGCCAACTCGTTCTAATATTTTTTCACTTCGTTCTTTTCGCTCTTTTTCATTAATGCCCGCATAAATAAGGGGTAATTCAACATTTTTTAAAGCCGATAAACGAGGGAGCAATTGAAACTGCTGAAAAACAAAGCCAATTTCTCGATTTCTAATATGGGATAAATCGGCTTCTGATCGTCCTTCAATAAGTTCTCCCGATAATTTATATGTCCCAGCCGTCGGAACATCTAGACAGCCGATAATATTCATCAAGGTTGTTTTTCCAGAACCGGAGGGCCCTAGAACAGAAACAAAATCACCACGATAAACGGTAAGATCAATGCCTTTTAAGACCAAAACCTCATCCTCTCCCATTGGATAGACTTTTGTCAGGCCTTTCATCTCTAATATTTTTTCATTCATCAATTACTATCCCCCACCCCTTCAGGAGGTCCCATGGGGAA
>CAZJGM010000009.1:0-37081 GCA_964545675.1 uncultured Lachnospiraceae bacterium
ATTTATTTCTATTTTATGCTGACTTAGGCCTGACTTCAAGCTTTATTTTTAAGCCTCTCCCTTGGCAACGATAAGCCTTAAGGCCATCAAATAAATTACCTGACCTTTATCTTTTTTTATGGTAAAATAATAACACATCTCTACCATGATAAAGGATAACTTATATGCCTAAAAAAACAAAGAAAGATTTTCAACAATTATATAGTAGTGAACTGATAACGGCCCTGATTTGTGGGGCCCTCATTTATATGATGAGTCAGTCTGTCGGCCTCGATTTACGGCTTCTCTTACCCGGTGGCATCTTGATTTTTATCATTTTACAAAGTGCCGCTTATTGGTATTATCGAAAACAAGTAGCGTCAAATCCTGATCGGCCATATAAGTGGGTAATAGCCGTTTTTTCAGCTTTAAAAAAACTCAATCCCTTATTATTTTTAGCCTATCCACTTTTTTTAATTATCCTGTTGATTTTTAAGGGCGATTCCCTTTTTTCAGCAGCAACCATCTTTGGCCTATTTCTTTATGCTTTTTCCATAGTGGAATACTTTAATTGCTATTACTTTAGCTTTCAGATTCGAACCTTTAAAAGACCAACCGATTTATGCCTTGAGATTGACGCTTATCGCCAATCCTAGTTATCACTAATCCTAAGTTACTATTATCCAGAAAGGGGTTTAGCCTGAATTTTAGGCTATTATACTATGACTTATTCGATCTCACTACTTCACAGCATTAATCCGCTTTTTTTTGCCTTATTGTTCCTAATCGCCTTGCTTTTAGGAAAATCGATCTATACCTTAAAAACTTTCCCGGAACTCAAAAAAAAATCAATCCGTGAAACGGTTGTCGGTATCCTGGTCCTCTTAATTGTTCTTGGCCTCTTTGTGATCACACCCCTGCTCTCAGGGGTAAAAATATCCGACGACCACTTAGATGTTCGCTTGGCTAGCGGTTTTACAAGTCTTTCCCTGCCAAAAGAGGCTATTATTTCGGCCCAAATCGTTGATCTGGGACCAGAATCAGACTTTTTTATCCACTCAAAAGTCGTTGGCACAGCCACTCGGGACTATTATGAAGGCCTTTTTACCTTAAGTGATGGGCGTGAGGCTGGGGTTCTTGTTAACGGCAATCAAGCTCTTTTTATTGAAACGACCGACCAAAATTTGCTCCTTGGCCCCGATCATTTTGAGGCCTTTGTAAGTGATTTTAGCCAAGCCCTCTTTCCCCTTAAGTAAAAAGATAAAAAAAAAGGATAAGTCTTATCCTTTTTTTTCGGTCTTGCGGTGATCTCTAACCCGGTGGTGGTATTCTTTATTCATAAATTCTGAATGAAGCATAAAATCAGCAGTGGCTAAATTATTGGCAACGGGAATATCATAAACCGTGGCTATCCGAAGCAGGGCCTTAACATCCGGATCATGGGGTTGAGACTCTAAGGGGTCCCATAAAAAAATCATCATCTGAATTTCCCCGTCGGCAATCTTTGCCCCAATTTGCAAGTCTCCCCCTAGGGGGCCACTGTAAAAAAGCTCTACCGGCAAATCGGTTCGCTCTTGAATAAGACTTCCGGTTGTCCCGGTCCCACAAAGGAAATGGGTTTGCAGAATTTCTTTATTCTTTTCAACCCACCCCAGTAGTTCTTGTTTTTTCCCGTCGTGGGCGATTAAAGCAATTTTTTTAGTCCGTGCAATTGTTGCATCAATAAACTTACTTTCCATTTTTTCTCCCTTTCATTAAAGAGTATTTTTTAATCCTGATCACAGATTTTCTTGACCCGTCCCACTTGACCATCAATTAGCTTAACCTTAATGCCATGGGGATGATTGGGGCTTTTTGTCAAGATTCGCCCAACCTTGCCAGCTGTTAATTTACCACTGGCTTGGTCTTTCTTTAAAACAATTTCAACCTTACTTCCTACTTTTATTTCACTTCTTTTTTGTCCGTCCATTTTTTTCCTTTATTTTTATTTTTAGCGACAGCTATCATAATTTAGGAGTTTTATCTGTGGTGATAAAAATTCCTTCTTGATTGGCTGATCCTTAACATAATCGGTGGAAAAATATTTCTTATTATCATCGGCAAAGACCGTTACCACAACCTTGTCCACACCTAATTGCTCCTGTACCTTTACCGCCCCTAAGAAATTAGCTCCCGATGAAATCCCCACACCAAGGCCTAGGTCTCTTGATAAAGACTGGGCCATAATAATGGCATCGCCATCATCAATCGAAATAACCCCGTCCAATTCGGCAAATTTGATAATCGGCGGGATAAACTCATCAGCAATTCCGGCAATCCGGTGGTCTCCCGTCTTACTGCCTGTCGAAAGGGTTGGCGAATTTAAGGGTTCCAGTGGGTAAGCCTTCACATTAGGATTTTTTTGCTTAAAATACCGTCCTAAACCCATGATCGTGCCGCCAGTACCAACCCCAACCACGACTGCATCAAGTGAGGCCTGCCAGTTTTTTAATTGCCTTTCAATTTCTGGGGCCGTCATCTGATAATGGGCCTTGGTATTTTCTTCATTGGAAAATTGCTGGGGCAAGAAACACTGGCCCAAGTCAGCCATTTCTTTGGCCTTTTTAACACTTCCAATAAAGCCACCCTCTTCTTTGGAGACTAGGCGAACCTCGCCACCAAAGCTGGCAATTAAATTTTTACGCTCCCCACTCATCCAATCGGGCATATAGGTGACCACCTTATGGCCCAGATAAGAGCCAATGGCCGCAAAGGAAATCCCCGTATTGCCACTGGTCGCTTCGACAATCGTTTGACCTGGCTTGATCTGACCAGACTCATAAGCCTTTTTTAAGATATAAAGGACCATCCGATCTTTAATACTGCCGGTTAGATTATAATGCTCAAGCTTGGCATAAATAGATCGGGCTTTACCCTTATATAGGTAGTTTATCTTGACTAAGGGGGTATTGCCAATCAGTTTTTCTAGTGCTGAGAATTTTTCGTCTTCGTTCATGTCTATTTTCTCTACTGCCTCCACATTCATGAGTCTGCTTTAATTTCTAAATCTATCATACTAAAAAAAGTAATATAAATCAATATTATCTGTAAAAACAAAAAGACCTTAAAGGCCTAAAAAGCCCTACAAGACGTAGGGCTTTTTAGGCCTTTATTTTTTTAATTTCATCGACCGTGATGCTAAAATATTAGCCCCAGTCCCACAAATATCTGCTAGAATCAGATCTCCCATTTTAATTGGTGCCTCAATCTTTAGTTGATAAAGAACCTTTAAGCAATCCTTTATCATATCGCGGGGGATCTCTTTATCATTAATCACAGAAAGGCGGGGATGGATGCCACCACTTATTGAAACAGTCGTTGTCAGCATCCGCTCCGGCCTGGTACATTCCTTAATGCCGTAAGTGATTCCTCTTTTGCATAAGGCTCCTTCTACCTGGTAGTCACCTTTTTCTTGACTTACCTTTAATTCACAACCATTTGGACAGACGATGCAAATGAGTTTTCGATCCGTCATTTATTGGTCCCCCTTCATTTGGACAATTATTTTACTTTCTTTTGCTGGGATGGTGCATGCAATCATCTCTGGTGGTGCTACTTTTAAAAATTTCTTTGTATAAAGAATTTCTTTTTCATCAAAGCACTCAAGTTTAACCTTGTCATCTTTTGTTTTAACTCTCAAAAAAATCTTAGTCGCTTGATCATCTATTTTTCGCATCACTTGAGGGACGACAAAATTAACATTGTCACCGGCTTCAATCGCCACGGTTTTTTCATCACCACTTAGCTTTCCTTGCAAATACATAGAGGCTCCCATGGCTGCGATCTCACCTGAATCGGACACATAATCGACCAAGTCAAAGACGACGGCGACGTTGCCCGCTGCAAAAATACCCGGAACACTGGTCATAAAATGATTATCGACGATTGGCCCCTTTGTTTTTGGATCAATCTCAACCCCGGCTTTTTGCGATAATTCATTTTCTGGAATCAAGCCGACTGCAAGGACCAAGAGATCGCAAGCAAGATACTCTTCGCTACCGGGAATGATATTGCGATTTTTATCGATTTTTGCAACCGTCACCCCTTCCAGCTTTTCTTTGCCATGAATCCAAGTCACTGTCGTTGACAGATGCAAGGGAATATCAAAATCATCTAGGCATTGGACGATATTACGAATCAAACCACCGGGCGATGCCATGGCTTCATAAACACCCTTGACCTCAATGTTTTCTAAGGTCATCCGCCTTGCCATAATCAGGCCAATGTCTCCCGACCCTAAAATAACGGCCTGCTTTCCTGGCAAATAACCTTCCATATTAATATAACGCTGGACTGATCCGGCTGTCATCACCCCCTGGGGCCGATAACCCAAGACTTGAATTTGACTGGCCGTTCGTTCGCGACAACCCATGGCTAAAATAATTGCCCCACAGGAAATTTTGATCATCCCTTCCTCTTTACTACAGGCATAGATTTCTTTTTCCGGCGTGATCTCCAAAACCATGGTGTCATATTTTATCGTGATTTCTTCCTTTTCCAAGTCGTCGATAAATGTTTGGGCATACTCTGTTCCAGCCATCCGCTTATTAAAACGATGTAGGCCAAAACCATCATGGATACATTGTTGAAGAATACCACCGGCCTCAACATCGCGCTCAATAATCAAAACCTTATCTATTCCCAAACTTTTGGCTTTTAGGGCAGCCGCCATTCCGGCTGGCCCAGAACCAACAATCGCTAGATCCACATCGATATTTTTCATCAAGAACCTCCTCTGCTTGTTAATTTTTCTATGAGAATTGGAATAATTTTATATAAGTCCCCTTGAATGGGTAGATGGGCTAGCGAAAAAATTGGGGCATCAGCCAAGCTATTAACGGCAATAATATACTTGCTCTCTTTCATCCCACTCATAAATTGGATCGATCCCGATACACCAAGACTGATTAGTAGATCAGGCTTGACGGTCATCCCCGATAAGCCAATTTGGTCCGCTTTATCAAACCAGCCTTTTTCTGTCAAGGCTCTTGTGGCTGCCAGATGGGCCCCCATGGAGTCAGCTAAAGCTGCCGCCAGACTAAGGTCTTCCTTTGATTTAAAACCATTTCCGGCCACAACAATTACTTTTGCGTCACTTAATGTCTTTCCTTCTTGCAAAGCAATTGTTTCTACTATTTCAATTTTTGATTCCTGCTTACCATAATCGGGGTAGGAAATTGCCGGTTTAAGCCGCACTTTGCTTCTCTTAGTGCTAAAGACCCCTGCCCGAGCCGTGGCAATTTGGGGAAAAGTCGACTTGCTAATGATTTTTGCCATCACATTACCCCCAAAGGCGGGACGGACTTGCTCTAATTTTCCCTCGGCATTTAACTCAAGCTGGGTGCAATCGGCCGTCACCCCAGTGTGGCATTTAACAGCCAAACCAGCGGCCAGCGTTTTTCCCATTATCGTTCCCCCAGCCAGAACAATTGCTGGTTTTAGGTGCTTGACTTCTTCTTCTAGGATTGGTAAAAACAGGTCCTGGCGGAAAACAAAAAAGTCGGCATCCTTATAGACGATCACCTGATCGACATTTAAAGCCGCAACTTGCTGGTCTTGGATAAAATCAGTGATAAAGATACAGCTTATTTTTTGACCAAGGCCGGTATTTAAATCATGGGCTTGGGAAATTAACTCAAGGGTCAAGTCGGTAGTCGTCCCTTGGCTGACTTCACCAATAATCACAATCCCCTTATTCATAGTAGTCTCTCTTTCACGGTCTTGGCAATTAGCTGGGCTAGGTCTTGATCTGTCCCTTGGATGATTCTTTCTTTCTTCTCCAAAAACGGGCTAAACATTTTGACCACTCGGGTTGGTGATCCTTGAAGGCCATAACGACTGGCTTCTTTAATTTCTAAGTCCTCTAGTTTAAGGCGGATCACAGCCTTATTCTTGGTCGCTAATTTCCTTTTTAAACTCGGCAGCCGGGGCCTAAAGATCCCTTCCTTGATTGTTAGGACACAGGGCATATCGACCCTGACTTTAAGACGTGACTGGCCTATTTCTTGACGCAAAGAAAGTTTCTTCTCCTTGACCCCATCGATTCCAACAACATTAGCCAAATAGGGCCAATTAAGCTGGGCGGCTAGGGCCATGCCGACCATTCCGGTATCGCCATCACTGGTATGCTGGCCACATAGGATCAAATCAAAGCCCCCTAGCTTTTTAATTGCTTGCCCCAGGGTAAAGGCCGTTACATAGACATCGGCACCGGCAAATTCCCGACCGCTCAAAAGAACGCCCTCATCAATTCCCATGGCAAAGCTATGGCGTAGGATGGTCTCAGCACTTTGGGGTCCCATTGTGATGGCGATCTTTTGGCCATCATCAGTAAGTGACAAGGCCGCTTCTAAGGCCTGCTCATCACTGGGATTTAATTGGTTTTCTTTTGCTGACCGAATCAATGTGCCTTTCTCATCATCCATCAAGAGTTTATCGGATGACGGCACTTGTTTAATGCAAATTCCAATTTTCATTTTCTTATGCCCATTTCTCGATTAGGTCATTGGCTCTTTGCATCTGACCAGCATTTCTTGGTAAAAAATCACAATAGAGGTAGGGGACCAGCCCACAACCATAGATAGCCGCTTGTAAATTGTTCTCTTTTACCTGATCATTAAGGCTGGCAATCACCTGGGAAGGGGTTTGGTCAGCGTCTTTCTGGTGGCGATAGACCTTTGTCACTTGATGGTGGTCACGGTTTATTTTTTCAATTTCTAAATTGATCCCTTCGGCGATCCCATGTCTAAAGGCATGCATCCGCTCGGCTTCCGCTTCTCCTGAAAAAACCCAAGTATTTTCTTCTTTAACCCCATGGGCCTCTGAACGCTCCAATAGGTCTTGGGCAATGGCCATCAATCCTTCTTCGCTGCCATGGATTTCAACAAAAACCAAGGCTTCAAGCCAATCATCAATCATTGGCACATTAATTTTATTGGAAATTTTGCGCATTTGGTTGCCATAAAAAATCGCTGTCTGGTCGCTGTATTCAACCACCGCAATAATGGCATCCTCTCGATCTAGGGGGACTAATTTCAATTGATCTAAAAAAGCACAGGCCTGGTCGTTTTTCTCAAAGAGAAAGGCAATGCTCCAAATCTCGCTTGGTTTTTCCCTAAGTTTAAGGCCGACTTCAAGGATGATATAATCGTCCTTTAAGGCTTCCTTCATTTTATCTTTGTCGAGGCTTATTAATGTTTGGGTTTTTTGATCAATCACCACTATTTTTTCTATTTGATCCCAAATCTCACCATAATAAAGGGAACTGATCCCAAAGGCTTGTGTCTTAATTATCCCGCCTATCGTCGCCGTCTGCTCGGTCGGATCCATTGGCCAAAAATGCGGCTTGTCATCACGAATGTATTCTTTAAAAAGCCACTCTTTTAATTGATCCAAGCTTACGCCCGCCTCAACATGGACGACCTGCTTATCCCGATCAAGGTTAAGCACCTGATTAAAGCGTGATAGATTAATAATAGAGCCGCCATTTGGCACCGCCCCACCACTAATGCCAGTTCGGCCACCTTGGATAGTTATCGGCAAGTCTTGCTTTTTAATCTGGGTCAGAGCTGATTTAATATCGTCAATCGTTTTAGGAAAACAAATCCAGGCTGCTGATCCTCTTTTTTTTGATTCATCTTTCAAATATTCTTGATAATGGTCGTCCACTTCAACTAATCTCTCATCCACTTTTTTTCTCCTCATCATTGTAACTAGCTAACAGTTGCGGCACGATTTCCTGGTAGGCCTTAACAATCCCATAATGGGCAAATTTAAAAATGGGGGCCTCAGGATTATTGTTAATGGCAATGACTTTCTCACTGCCTTCAATCCCACCGGTCAGAGCCGCCATACCTGAAACGCCAATGAGCAGACAGAGTTTCGGGGCGATTATTTTTCCGGAGATACCGACTAACTTGTCAATGGAGACAAGGCCTCTTTCGACGGCTGACCGTGTTCCCCCCAATCCAGCGCCCATTTTCTTAGCCAGGTCCTCAATGCTTGCCAGGTCTTTTTTCTCAATCCCATTACCAATGATAATGACTTGGTTTTCATCTTCTAAACGGTCTTGAAGGTTTTTTGCCTCCCGTCGATAGTCGATTTGGCTAAGCTCCTCTGCTACTAGCGGATACCTTAACACAGCTTGACTATTGCTCACTAATGACCCTTTAAAGGTCTTCTCAACCGCGATACAATAAGGCCCTTTTTCCAATTTAATTCGGCCACTGGCATTATTGGAATAGATGCCTTTAACGACCTCAGCTGCTTCTAGGCTCATTTTAAATGCTCTTACTCCAAGGCTAGAAGAACCTGCCAGCCGATAAGCTAAGCGAACAGCAAGTTGGCGTGATCGGTCATCACTGGCAAACAATAATAAGGAATGGGGATGATCCTTAAAATAATCCCCCAAAGCACTTAAGATGGAGTCCATCCTATTGGAATTTCTTAAGGGAATCACCACGATCTCATTAATTCCTGGGGGGACTGCTAGTATTTCATCATCAGAATCACTTAAAATAACCAGTCGCTTTTTTTGGCTTAAGTCATTTCCCTCTATAAAACCGGCTAGTGTCACTAATTGCTTGTCAATTTGATTTTTATCGCCATGGGCGATCACTGCTAGGGTCATCTTGCCACCTCATTCGATAAATTAATAATTGCCTTAGTGGCTTGCTGACTTGAATCAAAATACTGACATTCCCTCTTTTTATCGACTTTAAAAATTTCAATAAGCGGACTCGTTTTTTTTGTCTCTGGAATTTCAATACTTTGGGCTTTAAAGTCTTTATACTTTAATTTTTCTCGGAGGCTGGGTATTTTTAAGACGATATCGGGACTATTTCCTACCACTAATACCAATGGGACCGGTGCTTTCTGAATAAGAAGGGCATCGTCTTCATCGGAAACTACCTTTAAACGGCCATCCTCTTCTCGACAAAAATCGATCACCCCACCAATACAGGGCCAATTTAATAACTCCGCCAAAAGATAAGCCATTTGACCGTCATTGCTTAGGGCACTTTCATAACCGCTTACAATCAGATCGGGTTTTTGATTGCTTTCAATAAAATCGTTTATTTCTTGACTAATGCATTTAGGAGAGAACGTATCTGAAATCGGCATTTGATAAACATTTTCATAGCCTAGGGCCATTAGGTTTTTCATCTCTGGATTACTTGTCTTTTCCCCTAGCTTTAAGGCAGTCGCCCTAATTGCCCCATTACTACTAGCAATTAATCGGCGGCCTAACTCTAAGGCACTTTCATCATAGAGATTAATCTGTTCCGGTATAAAAGGAAGCATTGACGGCAGGTCTTTAAGGTCTGACCAAATTCGTTCCGGTACCTTATCCAGATCGGCTTCCGTTTGATAGCATACCATTATTTCCATAAGTCTCTCTCCTTGCATTACTTTTTAACTTTAGTGCTTATTTTTTAATCCAATTTAATGACCGACGAACGGCTTCTTGCCACATTGAATAGCGTTCATCTCTGACTTCCGGATCGATTTCCGGTACGAAAACAGAATCTGAACGAAGGACTGTCTTGACATCTTCTAAGTCAATGGCCCCAACATAGAGACTGGCCATTAAGGCGGCTCCTAGACTGGTTGCTTGAAGGGTATTTGGTCGCACCACCTTGGCATCACAATAATCCGCTAGCATCTGGACCAATAAATCATCCTCGGATGCTCCACCATCAACTTTAATTTCCTCTATTTTGACATTGCATCCTTTTTCAACCACATCAAGAATATCTTTAATGCCAAAGGCAATACATTCTAGCGTTGCTCTTGCCACATGAGCATTGGTTGCCCCACGGGTTAAGCCAATAATCATTCCTCGGGCAAAGGGATCATTATGGGGGGTGGTTAGTCCAACTAAGGCTGGGACAAAGTAGACACCATTGGTATCGGGTACTGATGCTGCTAAGGCTTCAATATCATCTGATTTTTCAAACATCTTCATGCCATCACGTAGCCACTGGACTGCTGACCCGGTAACCGAGACAAAACCTTCAACCATATAGGTAATTTTACCATCTAAATTCCAAGCAACCAAGTTATCAACACCGCCAGGCACCACATTTACTTCGGTCCCTACATTAATGTCCATAAAACTTCCCGTTCCGTTGGTGCATTTCATCGTTCCCGGATCTAGGCAACCCTGAGCAAAAAGAGCAGATTGCTGGTCGGCGATCACACCGGTGATTTTAATTGGGGCATCAAATACATTTGTCGTTCCGTAGTCAGCCGATTCTGATTTAATGGCTGGGAAAATACTGAGCGGAACCCCTAGGTAATCCAATAATTCCTCGTCCCAAGTACTCTTGTGGAGGTCAAAACAACCAGAACTAGAGGCATTGGAATAGGAAACAGCATGGCTTTGGCCATTTGTTAATTTCCAGATTAGCCAAGTATCCATGGTTCCGTAAATGGCTTCATTTTTTTCGACTTTTTCCTTCACTTCCGGAACATTATCAAGTAGCCATTTTAAAATTAAACCGTTGTTGTGGGGAGCAATTGTTTTGCCCGTGCTTTGGAGGATTTTATCACCCCATTTAGTCTCTTTAATTTTTTCGGCGGCCCCTCCGGTTCGCGTATCCTGCCAAACAATGGCTGGGTACAAGGGTTTTCCTGTCTTTTTATCCCATACTAAGCAGGTGTTTCGCTGATTAGTGATGCCAATACTGCGGATATCTTTTGCACTTAAATTCGCTTTTTCTAAGGCCTTCTGACAAACATCAACACTTTTTTGATAGATTTCTTCCGCATCATGCTCAACCATGTTTTCTTTTGGGGTGTACTGGGTGAATTCCTGATAGGATTGACTAGCGACTTCAAAATCTTGATCAAAAATTAAAGCCCGTGTACCGGTGGTTCCCTCATCAATTACTAGTGTGTACATACTTTCTCCTTTTTAATCCTTTATTTTGAAACCCGGCTATTTTAGCCAGGGTATCAATGTGGGTTATTTTTGCTTCTCGACCAACAAAACACCTTTGTTGAAGATATAATTGGGATCAAGGGCATCTTTTAAACGATACATCAATTCATAAGATGATCCATGCTCCTCGGGCATCCATTTTGTCCGATATTTACCCGATCCATGGTGGTGGGCAATACTACCACCTCGTTTCAAGGTTTCTTCCATAATAATTGTGATCAGCTTTATATAATCGGTTGAAACGCCTTCAACACCCTTATCTGCTAAAAATACAAAACGGAAATAAATATTGGTTCCGGTTAAATAACTATGGGATGAATGACCTCCGATAAAGGAAATATTTTCCATTTCCTCTTGGACTCGTTTGACCACGCCTTCATAGATATCGCCGATAATCGACCAATTTCCCGCCACTTCAGTGGTATCAGAAACAATGCCCTGATAATAGCGAGTCGGTTTATCAATATTGGCACAGGAATCATTTCGGGTCTCTAACCAGACTTCAACCGGTTCTTTGCCCAGATCTAAAAAACCATATTCTTTTGCTAAGGCTTCAATTGCCTCACCCGTCACTCGGGCAATTTCTGCCGGACCTTCAGCGATAAGGATTAACATGCCGTGGCCTTCCGGAGCCGGTGCCCCCATTCGTTCGGCAACCTCAAACTCATCATGGAGTCTAACCACTGCCGGCTTGTAGCCTGCAACCATTAGGTCCCGAATAAAATCTAAGCCTTTTTTCATTCCAACCACGCCATAAGCATTCATCCAGCGGTTTTCCGGTTTGTAGTCATGTAATTTTAAGGAGACTTCAGTTATAAAGCCGAGCATCCCCTCACTACCGACAAATAAATGCCTTAAATCAGGACCAGTTGAACGCCGGGGGACATCTTTAATCCGAACAATGCTACCATCTGCCAAGACGGCTTCTAGGCCCATAATAATGTCTTCAATGCCCCCATAAAGAGTTGAAAATTGGCCCGTACTTCGGGTCGCCACTAGGCCACCTAAACTAGCAAGCGGAATCGATTGGGGATAATGACCAGTGGTTAAGCCTTCCTTGTTTAGTTGTTCTTCCAAATATTCCAGTGAGGTCCCAGCTCCGGCGGTCACAATTCGATCTTCTTTGTTAATCTGGATGATCTGATTTATGTCAGCCCCATCGAGAATCACCCCACCTTCAATCGGCTCAAGTCCCATGGTCACGCTCGATCCACCGGTTCGTGGGGCAAGATCAATCTTTTTTTCATTAAGAAAGCTAACCACCTCTGAGACTTGCTGGGTGTTTTGGGGTCTAACAACACAGGTCGCCTTAGGAACCAGAAAGGTCCCATCTGCTCGTTCATAGCGTCGATAGCCAATATAATCGCGCGATGCTAATTCAATGCTGGCATCATCCGTGAAAACCCGATCTTCTCCGACAAGCCTCTGTAAGGCTTCAATAATTTCCAATTGTTTCATTTTGTTTCTCCTTTGTGAACTCTATTTGATCTTTCTAGATTGAAGCTTCCAAGGCATTTAACCGGTTATTTCGGCAATGTTTTTCAACAATTCTTCATTGATTAAGTAACATTGGGTAAAGACCTTTTCAATTAATAATTCGTACATCTTTTGGTTTTTAGCAATCGGCTCAAAAATCTCGGACTTTTGTTCCATGGCCTCAACGGCCTCGTCGAAATTAGCATAGATGCCACTTCCGACTGCCGCCGACATGGCACAACCTAAGGAACAGGTTTCTGCTTCCTTTGATTTTCGTACTGGTATTCCAAAAATATCGGCAATAGCCTGAATAGCAACAGCACTCTTACTTCCGCCGCCGCCGACTCGAAGCTCCTTGATTTTTTTTCCGGTATCCTTGCACATTTGTTCGGTGTTCAATTTTAACTGCATAACAATTCCTTCAACCAATGAGCGAAACATGTGGGCCCGGCAGTGGCGGTGGTCAAAACCAATAAACATCCCTTTGGCCGCCGGTTTATCCCAATTGGATTTCCAGTCGGGAATGGTAATAAGTCCCTCGCTGCCAGCGGCAATCTTGAGTGCTTCACTGTCTAAATAGGTCTCAACATCCATGCCCAAATTTTTTGCTTTTTCTTCCAAGCCTTCACCAAGATTATCCCTAAACCAAGAGACTAGCCAAAAACCTTTTGAAATCGCCGCTTCCGCATGGTAGGTTCCTGGGACGGCGGCTAAATAGGTCCGGTGTTTTAATTTTTTATAAGCATCGGGTATATATTTTTCACCAACAATATCCAGTCCACTTAAGGTTCCTAGGGTAATGTATGCCTGACCCTCATGGATTGAACCTGATCCAAGGACCTCACATTGCTTATCACCGGCACAGGCAATGACTGGACAGCCCTCTGGCAGACCCGTTTTTTTAGCTGCTTCTGGACTAATATAACCCATTATTTGGCCCGGCTTGACATAACGAGGGAGCTGGTCTTTTCTTAAAGCCATCTGCTGGTAGACCGAATCATCATCATAAAGTTGCCAGTTTTCCCGATCGATTGGCATACCCAAATTATTGGCTAAGCTATCGACGTAGTCGCCAAACAACTGATAACCCATGTAACCAGGGGCACTTAGATACTTATGGACCCGCTTGGCAATTTCCGGCTGATTTCGTTTTAACCAAGTCATCCGGGAATAATTGGCTAAATAATAAGGCCATGGATCATCACCTTCTTGCAAAGGTTTTATGTTGGCCTCATTTTCTCGCCATCTCAAATCCATCCAACTAATTGGTCGACACAGCTGTTCATTGTTTTTATCAATCAAGAAAGTGGTGCCTCGTTGGCCTGACAAGCCAATCCCGACAATATCGTTTGGATCGCCATCAAACTTTTCAAACAAATCCTCACAAGCCTGACAAAGACCATTAAAAAGATCATCGTAATCATGAACTGCGTAACCTGGCTGTTCAACCATTAAGGCCGGATGACTGGCCTTACCGGCACAGATCTGTTTTCCTTTGCTATTAAAGATGATCACCCTGGTACTTTGGGTCCCACTATCAATTCCAATTAAATATTTTTCTGCCATCTTTCTCCCCCAATTTTTTTACCTTTAGATTAATTTTTTCGATTATCTTTGACTAAAATATTAGTCCCTTTTTCTGAAAACTGGATATCAGTCCACTCTTTGCCAAGTTCCCTGGCTAAAATCTCTAATACTCTTGCCTGGCAAAAGCCACCCTGGCAACGGCCCATGCCAGCTCGGGTCCGTCGTTTAATTGCTTCCACCGAAGTCGGTACAATCGGACTACGAATGGCATCAAGGATCTCCCCTTCCGTGATCGTTTCACACCGACAGACAATCCGCCCATAATCAGGGTTTTTTTCAATTAAGGCCCCTTGCTCTTCACGACTAAGGTCGCGAAACATGACACTTGCTTGCCGATTTGGCTGATAATTTTTGCGATTCCTTACCGCTATTTGTTTTTCAGCCATTGATGCAATCAAGATCTCTTCAACCATTTTGGCAATGGCCGGAGCTGATGCTAAACCTGGTGACTGGATGGCTGCCACATTAATAAAGCCATCGACGACGGGTGACATCTTAATAATAAAATCTTCTTTAAAATCAGCAGCCCTGACCCCTGTGAAAACCCGGATAATATCCTGATAACCAACCCCCTCGTGCTGGTTGCAGCTCATCGAATAACTCAGGCCGTCTAAGTCTGTTGACGTATCTTCGCGATCTTGGACTTCTCTGGCTGATGGGCCTAAAAGATAATTGCTTTCCGGTGTTTTACAACATCCTCCACCTTTTGATTCGGAGTTTTTAACACGATCCATCCGTTTTTCCAAGGCACTGCTAACAAAACCTAATTGCGGTTTGTAAGGATAGGCCTTGTTCTTGTCTAGAATGGTAATTGATCCCTTACGGGGATGAATGGTAAAAGAATGATCCCCGGCCATTTTTGACAAATCATCAGCATAAACACCAGCACAATTAATAATGTATTTTGTCTCAATAATGCCCTTTGATGTAATCACGTGAAAAGACCCCTCTTTATTTTCTTGAATATCACATACGGTGGTATTCAAGAAAAAACCAACCCCATTCTCGGCAGCATTTTCAGCTAGAGCAACCGTCACCTCATAGGGCTCAACATGGGCTAGACTTGGAAGCCAAAGGCCAGCAATAATTTCATGGTCAAGTTTTGCCAGCTCCGGTTCAATCGCCAGTGCTTCTTTACCATCAATCCACCTTAGCCCATCGACATCATTTGCTAAGGCGGTTTCATATCTCTTTTCCAAGGCCGAAATATATTCTTCTTCCCAGGCAATATACATCAAGCCATTGCGTTGAAAGACAAAGCCCAATTCCTCAGCCCACCGATCATACATCCGATTTCCTTCAACGTTTAGTCGTGCTTTCAAGGTTCCTGGCTTGGCCGCATGACCGGGATGGATATTGCCATTATTAGCTTTTGAAGCCCCAGTACAAAGGTCGTCATTCTGTTCGAGGACAAGGGTTTTGAAATCATATTTAGCCAACTCTCTGGCAATCCCACAACCGATTACACCAGCCCCAACAATTACCACATCACTTTGATCAATCACTCCCTGAGCTAAACCTTTTATTCGGCCTTGAGAATAATCTTTACGAGAAATCCCTTGGCCATTAACGGTCATCTCACTGATGACGTTTTCAACCTGAGGTAAATGAGCGATAAAATGACCAACATCAATTAATTGCTGCCAATTTTGACACTCGCCCTTTACGCTTACAATATTTCGATCATCAAGGCTGATCATCAATTCAAGCTCTGGGAAGCTTTCTTTTATTTTTTTTTGAATCTGATTTATCATCTTCGCCCCTTTTTTCTTTTGAAATAATTTAAAATGTCTTTTAAGTTTAATTCTATAGACATTTTAAGACATCATATTGCTTTTGTCAACATAATTTATCGTCTTGATCCTATTTTAGAGTATAAAAAAAAACGGATCTAATCCGTTTTTCTTTGCCCTTAGTCGCTTTTAGTCATCTCAACACTAATTCCCATTTTTTTATAATGATCAATTATTTCCGGATCTGCTTTTGAATCGGTAATTAAAAGATCGCCTGACTTTAAACTGGCCACATTGATAAAATCACGCTTGCCCAGCTTACTTGAGTCCATCAAGGCCACCAATCTTTTTGAATGGTCTGATAATTGCCGATAGACACCGTATTCAGCTGAGCCCCGATGAAATAAATTCCCTTCCCTATCCATCGTTGTCGCTGATACAAAAGCCGTATCAAAATAAAAATCCCTTAAAGTCTCTTCGGCAATGGTTCCCGAGGTTGCAACAATGTGTTTGACCACCTCGCCACCAATCAAAAAGACCATAATTTCACTGCGACTGTTTAATTGATTGACAACGGTCACCGAATCCGTCACCACATAAAGTCGTTTGGTATTATCGATATGGGCGGTTAAATGATGGAGCGATGATCCTGCTCCAATAAAAATTTTATCCCCATGATTAATATAATGCGTGGCTAAAAGACCAATCTTTTTCTTCTTGTCAGTCTCAATTTTCAACCGTAATTCAAAGGGTTTATCCCTTAAAATATCCCCATGGATAAGTTTTGCCCCACCTCGTGTCCTTAGTATCTTTCCTTCTGATTCGAGCGTTCCTAGATCTCTGCTAATGGTCTTGGTCGTGACATTAAAGATCTCACTTAATTGGACAACACTCATTGTTCCTTGCTGTTTTATTAATTCAAAGATTTGATCTAACCGTAAATTCTTCAAAACATCCTCCATTTTTATATTTGATTGTTTAGATCAAATATTAATTGCATTAGTCTGTTTTTATTATACCACACCATTAATGATATTCTTCCTAGATTCAAAGCCAATTTGCCCTTTCTATCCCTACTTTTTTCATTTGATTACCGCCACGATAAATAAGCGTGTTACTATATATTATCTCTAATCTTCTCAATTTAGCCTTAAAAATAAAATTAGTTCTTGCAAATTTTATAAAAAAAGGCTATTATTATAAAAGAGTTAGAAGTTGCTAACTCAACTTGTAAAAATTTCTTTTCTGTCATACGCCGTGAGGCGTAAAAAAATAGCTTTTAAGTTAGCTTCTGCTAACTGAAGGGGAAACTTCTATGATTCAAACACAAAATCTTTCCTTCCAATACGGAACAAAAAAAATCTTGAAAAACATTGACTTTACCGTTCCCCAAAATACCATTGTCTCCTTAATCGGTCCTAATGGTTCCGGTAAGTCGACATTACTGCGGTCTTTATCGGGAATCCTAAAAACACCGGCAAAGACAGTCTTTATCGACGGAAAAGCCCTTGAAACCTATAAAATTAGGGAACTTTCCCAAAAGATTGCCTTTCTCTCGCAAATTTACCAAAATATCAATCAGATTTCAGTCTATGACTTAATTGCCATGGGCCGGTCACCCTACCATCATTCCGGCTGGGTCATCAACCATGAGGATAAAGAAAAAATCGAATGGGCGATCGACTATATGACTTTGTCCGATTATAAGGACCAGCCCGTCAGTGCCCTTTCTGGTGGCGAGCGGCAACGGGTCTTTATAGCCATGACCCTGGCCCAAGACACACCGATTATTCTTCTCGATGAACCGGTTACCTATATGGACCTTCGCTACCAGCAAGACCTCTTGGCGGTTATTTTTGATTTAAAAGAATCCTGCCATAAAACAATTGTTTCGGTGTTTCACGATATTAACCATGCCATGGAAGTTTCTGATCTGGTTTATATCCTCAAGGATGGTCAGATCTATAAACAAGGACCGCCCGAAGAGGTTTTGACCAAAAAGGCCATTGCTGATGTTTACCATATCTCTGCCCATGTCCACCAATTTCATCACTGCTGCCGAAAGGTCATTGTCCCTGAGGCTTGCAACTATAAAAAAAGAATGAGGTTTTAAAATGAAAAAAAAATTTGCCCTACTTTTGTCCCTAGTTCTCTTTATTGGTATTTTTGCTGGCTGCACAAGTGCCCCCGAAACTGAAGCCCCTGATCCATCGGCTCGTCTTCTTGTTGATGAGTTAGGACGCGAGGTTGAGATTCCTGAAGATCCTCAAAAAGTTCTGGGTCTGACCTCTGCTGTTATGGAAGCCCTCTTTAATGTCGGGGTCACGCCCATCGGCAAGGTTGAAGAATATAAGATTCGTGAAGAAGGCATTGGCCTCCCCTCGGTTGGGATGACCAACACCTTAAATATGGAAAAGATTTATGAACTTGAACCTGACTTTATCATCGCCAGCAGTCGCTTCCACGCTAGTGTTGAAGAGGAGTTAAAACTAGCTGCTTGCCCCATTTATTTCTTTGATCCCGATGCCGTCGGTGAAGTTTCCATCGTTGATTTGACCCCCTTTATCGGAGATCTTTTAGGCAAGCCCCAAGCTGGCAAGGACTACCAAGCGGCGATCATGGCCCAAGCTGATGATTTAAAAGGCCAAATTGCCGAAATCGGCGGTTATGACAGTGGAATGATTATTAAAACTGGCGATACCATCACCTGTGCCCAACGTTCTTCTGGCTATGGTGCCCTGCTGATCTTACTGGGGATCGAAAACATTGTCCCCGATAATCTTCCCAATGCCAAAAAATCACCTTATGTTGCCTACGACGTTGAACAAATTATTAAGGATAACCCCGATGTTATCTTTGTTATCGCTCCCGGAAAAGATCCCGATGCCAATAAGGCTATCCTGGCCGATATTAAAACTGACGAAAAATGGGCCCAGCTCGATGCCGTAAAAAATGGAAAAATCTTTATGCTTCCCTTCGCTGTCAATCCCAATCGGATGAATGTTGAGGATATGCTAACGACCACTGCTGGCCTAATCATTGACCAGAAATAATTGTAAGGGATGTTCTTATTATGAAGATGTTAAGTAAAAAAACAAAGATTTTTATCATCATCAGTGCGTTTCTTTTACTTACCATCATTTCCATAGTAGGCGTTTTTATTGGCACCGTCACTTTTTCTCTAAGTGATTTTTTCCAGATCCTAAACGGTAGCACCACCGAGGGCTATTTATATCAGATTATCACCAATGTCCGGATTCCCAGAATTATCTCGGGAATCTTAGTCGGCATGAATCTAGCCGTCGCCGGTGTCCTCCTACAGGGGGTCCTCCGAAATCCGATGGCCTCTCCTAATATTATCGGGGTCAATTCAGGGGCTGGCCTAATGGCCGTTATCTTGATGACAATCTTACCCTCGCAATTATTACTGCTACCGATCGCTTCTTTTATTGGGGCACTGTCTGCCTCTCTCTTAGTCTATGGCCTCTCTTTTAGACGGTCTGGCGGGGGAGCCTCAACGGTCCATATTGTTTTAGCCGGTGTGGCCATCTCGGCTTTTTTAAACGCCCTCACATCGGGGATTATGATGTTAAATAGCGATGTTCTCGATATCACCTATTCGTGGATGCTCGGAAGCCTATCGGGCCGAAGTTGGTCAGCCGTCCAGTCGGTCTTTCCTTACACCATCATTGGCCTCTTAGCTGCCTTGTTTCTGGCCCCCAAGATCAACTTATTTACCTTAGGCGACGAGATGGCCTCGAGCATTGGCTTAAAAACCGATGTCTACCGCATGGTCATCATCGTTATTGCCTCAATTCTGGCTGGCAGTGCCGTCAGTGCAGCTGGTGCCATCGGCTTTGTCGGATTGATTGCTCCCCATAGCGGGCGGCTGATTATCGGCAGTGACCATAAGTTCCTGATCCCCCTATCGGCCATATTTGGATCAATTTTACTGGTTGTTTCTGATACTGTCGCTCGGACCATCTTTCAACCGATCGAATTATCGGTCGGGATTGTCACCGGCATTCTCGGAGCCCCATTTTTTTTACTGCTTCTTCACCGAAGCAAGGAAAACTTTTAACACCATTAATCATAAAAATTTAAAGGAGGAAGATCATGAAAGTCGTCATCGTCGGTGGTAATGATTGCATGCATTGCCAATATAAGAATCTCTGCAAAAAATATAAATGTAAGGCCAAGGTTTTTACCCAATTAGCTGGTTTAAAAAGTAAAATCGGTTGTCCTGACCTCTTGGTTATTTTTACCAACACCGTTTCTCATAAGATGGTCAAAACGGCCCTCTCCCAAACCAAGGGGGAGAATTTGAAAATCGCCCGCTGTCATTCCAGCTCAATGTCGGCCTTAAAAGAAATTTTAGACGAACATGTGGCCTGATTTTTTAGCTCGCTTTTTATTATAGCTTGTAAAACTTTAACCCTTTCTGGAAAATTATTGGGTCCAAATTCCTTCCTAAAAATATTTTCTCCTCTTGTTTAGAAAAGAACTAGTATAATTTATTGTAAACTTTTAAGCAATATGTTAGAATTACAGAAAATTGTCTATTTCTTAAGACATATTTGCCCTTGTAGAAATAGAACAATCACAAATTTTAGGAAAGCAATGGTGCCCCACCATTTTAAGGTATTAGTTAATTATGGATTATATTCCCCATCTTTTTTCGCTACTGTTTTTTTCAATTACCGCTATTTATCTTTTTTTAGGTGTCTATGTGATCCGCGTCAATCCCAAGGCCCATGTTAATCGGGCCTTTTTACTTGTTTGCTTAGCCCTTACAATCTGGTCCTTTGGCTTTGCCATGGCTACTTCTGCCAGTACTTTAGAAATCGCCTTATTTTGGCGACGTTTTGCGGCACTTGGCTGGGTCTCTGTCCATAGTCTCAACCTCCACTTTATCTTACTATTGACCTGCCCAGAATGTGATGACCGGAAAAAGCAGCTTTTCTTTCTTGTCCATTTACCACTTTTAATTGGTCTATGGGTCTTTAGCTTTTCAACACCGATGGCACTTATCCAATATGATCTAATCCAAATTGGTTCAGGTTGGATCAATCAAGCCGTTAATAATGGCTGGGATTGGTTTTACTATTTTTACTACGCCAGCTATGGATTACTAAGTTTAGTCCTTGTTTGGCAGTGGCGAAAAAAGGCAAGCGATCCAAAAATCATTCAACAAGCTGGCTTTCTTTTTATTGCCATCCTAATTTCTGGCCTTCTTGCTAGCTTAACCGATATTATTTTAAATTCCCTGCTAAAGCAAGCCCTACCGCAGCTGGCTCCGCTTTTTTTGCTTATTCCAATTATCGTCGTCCACTATTCAGTCAAGCATTCTGATCTTATGCAAGCTGAAGACCAAACCAAAAAAGAACTTTTTCTTAGTGAATCCGATCGCAAAGAAATCTTTAAAAAATTAGCCTTGGCTTTTTGTCTTGGTGGGGTCATTTTTTTCTTGTCCGAATTTATTCCGGCCATCTATGCTGGCACCAATAATATAGTTACCAGTCTTGAAAAAAGCAGTCTCGCCTTTGGCACTGGACTAGCTATTTTCTTTGCCCAAAAAATAAAGAATGAAGGCTCCCGTCGGCACTTAACCAATATTATTTTAATTTTAAGTATCCCTCTGATCACCCTCCAATTTTCCGAACATTCAGCCATCACCATTTGGGTATTTCCGGTTCTGATTATGATCTCGTCTTTGGTTTTTACCCGGCGTAATCTTCTTATTTTAGCAACCATTGTCGCTATTTTAACTCAAGCACTGGTCTGGATTTTTATGCCAGAAAACACAATTTCCCTCTTTGCCTATGATTACCTCTTAAGAATTATGCTCTTTCTCTTTGTCTTTTTGATCGGTTTTTATGTCAATCGCATCTATATGACCAAGATTAAAGAAAACAACGACCAAATGGCTTTTCAGAAACTAAGTTCAGTCCTATCGCTTGATTTTGTCTCTTTAAATAAGGATAATTTTGATGATAAAATCACTAACCTCCTTAAAGATCTAGCAATTTTCTTTGAAGTCGACCGGACCTACCTCTTTTTGATCGATCACGATAATCAAACCATGACCTATACCCATGAGTGGTGTAATGTTGGCATTGACCCGGAAGTGGGTACAATCGAAAATATCCCTTTAAGTGTTTTTCCTTGGTGGATTGAGCAACTTGAAAAAAATAAAATGGTCTACATTGAAGATGTTAGTCAAATGCCCCCAGAAGCCATTGAAGAACAAAATCAGCTGATTAGACAAAAGGTCAAATCCCTAGTTTCACTTCCGGTCGAAGGGCATGGCAAGATTCAGGGTTTTATTGGAATTGATTCAGTAAAGGCCTTTAAAAAATGGTCTGATGACCACCTTGAAATGCTTAATATTCTCTCTAACTTAATGGCCCAAGGCTTAATTAAAAAACATTCTGATGAAGAAATCGAATTTATGGCCTACTACGATCATTTGACCCATCTTCCCAATCGGGTTTTATTTACTGATCGTCTCAATCAGGCTATCCATCGGTCTAAACGCAACAACACTTTTGTCTGCGCCATTTTTATCGATTTGGATAATTTTAAAGCGGTAAATGATACCATGGGCCACAATGGTGGCGATGATTTACTTAAAAGGGTTGGCCAAAGTCTTTTGACCCATGTCCGAAAAATGGATACGGTCTGTCGTTTTGGCGGCGATGAGTTCCTCCTTATGCTCAGCGATATTAAGGCCTTAGAGGATATTCCCCAAATCGCCGAAAAAATTATGGCTTTGTTCGAAAAACCCTTTATCGTCTACGATCAAGAATTCTTTATTACCGCTTCGGCTGGTGTTGCCATCTCTCCCCTCGATGGTGATGATGCCGATAGTTTGATAAAAAATGCCGATGTCGCCATGTATAAGTCCAAGGCTAAAGGCAAAAACCAATATGCCCTATGCACGACTGATATGAAAGAAGAAGTTCAGCAAAACATGATCCTCTCCAATGACTTATACCGGGCCTTAGAACGCAATGAACTGATCGTTTACTACCAACCCCAGATTGATCTTCATAGCAAGAAAATAAATGGTGTTGAAGCTCTTTTACGGTGGAACCACCCCAAGCACGGGATGATTTCACCCGGTGTCTTTATTCCTTTAGCTGAAAAAAGCTCTTTAATCAATACCATTGGCAGCTGGGTCTTAAAGACGGCCTGTGCCCAAAATAAAAAATGGCAAGATATGGGTTTTGTTCCTCTTCGGGTCGGTGTTAATTTATCTGGCATCCAATTTATCAATGCCCAAGTGGTTGACCGTGTCCAGAGTGTTCTGGCTGAAACTAAGTTAGATCCTAACTATCTGGAATTAGAAATTACCGAGTCCATTGCTATTCAAGATGCAAGGCACACCATCACCATCCTCAATCAATTAAAGGCCTTGGGCGTAACCATTGCCATCGATGACTTTGGCACCGAGTATTCTTCTCTAAGTCGCTTAAAAGACCTACCCATCGATCGGATTAAAATTGATATGCAATTTATCCAAGGGCTTGAAAATAATAAAAAAGATCAGGCCATCACCTTAATGATTATTAATTTAGCCAAGAGTCTCGGCCTTAATGTCATTGCTGAAGGGGTTGAAACCCTGCCGCAACTTGATTTTTTAAATCAGAAAATGTGCGACCAGGTCCAAGGTTTTTACTATTATAAACCCATGCCGGCCGAGGAAGTCCAAGCCATCCTTGAAAAAATTCCCCATAGTTCAAAAATAATGTCCCAATAATTTAAAAAGCAGCCAATCATTTGGCTGCTTTTCTCAATTCTTTAATTTACATCGATTAAAATATCATTTTCTTGACGCTTTAAGGGATAACTTTTATCATCCTCAACTGAGATTTTTACAAACAAAATTTTGGCCTTATCGAGTGCTTTTCCGGTCTTGGCATCGTATTTCGATCCATGTCTGGGACAGGTTACAATTCCATTTTCAAGCTTTCCTTTATATAAGGACCCGCCCATGTGTGGGCATTTGTTGTTAATGGCATAGTAGTCCCCATCAACCTTGCAAATTAGAATCTCTTGGTCGCCAACCACTACTAATTTCTTATTTTTCTTCTCAAAATCCTCTACCTCTGCAACTTTTTGAAATGCCATCTTAGCCTCCCTTTTTATTTACTTTACTAAAAGGCATACCCTAAAATTAAGCCTTTAAGCTTATATCCATAAAATAAGCACCAATACCTTATCATTGACTTACCTTCGCATATTTTAGCTATTTTTCTTAGTTTTTCGCCCACTTATTTTATTCTACCACGACACAGTTTCTGCCGGTATTCTTGCCGTGGTACAAAAGTTTGTCGACTAATTTCATAGTATCACTATAATTTCCCTTTTTATATGCACAAATTCCAATAGTGATGGTACAGGGGTAGTCCGTCGTTCGCTTGAAAAAAGCCTTTCGAAAGGCTTCTCCCCGGTCCTTGCCCCTAGCTAGATCTTCATTTTCAAGCAATATAATGAATTCCTCACCACCATAACGACAAATCATCCCATCATCAAAATGTTCTTTAAGGCATTGGGCTACTTCGCCAAGAACACCATCGCCAGCAAGGTGGCCGTATTGGTCATTGACTTCTTTGAAATTATCAATGTCCATCAGCATAATGATCCCTTCCTCTTCTAATTGCTCAAAATATTCTCTAAAATAATGACGATTGTACAGGGTTGTCAATTGATCGGTATTGGCTAAAATTTCAAGCTGTTTTTGGGCCTCAGTAATTTCTGTCATATCCGTCAAAACGACAATATAACCAGCATTTTTCTCTATCGGAATCTGACGGACCTGGTAGTGTCTGTCTCCGAGAGACAGTAATTGCGTTTTTTTAGTTGCCAAGACCTGATCTAGGGAAGGACAGTGCTTAATTGCCTGGCCGATCTTGATCTGGTCTAACTTGTCGAATAAACGTTGGCTAGCCGGGTTCATCTTAAGAATTGTCCCTTCATGCCCAACGACGATAACGGCCTCATCGATGGCATTAAAAATCACCTCATGGGTCACTTCACTAAAGCTCAGGATATCATAGCGATAGAGTCCATAGGCGATAAAAAGGCCCACGAAGAGGTAAGAAAAAGGGACTAAATCGATCTGAACCCTTTGCGGTCCTAAAAGATAAAAGGTCATGGCCAAAACGGGAAGCAAGATACCGATAAAAACAAAGATCAGCCGCCTTTGCCATTGTCCCCTCGTATTAATGATTTTGTGGCCCAAGACAATCAGGGCATAGCCGGTCGAAAAGTATAAGATACCGGCTTGGATATTATACCAGAAGGCTTTTTCACTTAGTAGGGTCGGAAAGCCAAGACTCATATCAAGCTCTAGGGATTGATAATAGCAGTGGTGGCTGGCATTGGTCTGGACCAAAATAAAGGTAACCAACGATATACCAAAGACGATCGCCATCATATAGCGATTGGCAAATTTTTTCTCGCCACTATAGTCCCGGACAAAGCAATAGATTAAGAAGGGGTAAAAAGCCACACCCAGGTACTCCACGCGAACCCAGATGTAAATTACCTCTAAATTGGGGCTTAGGAGTTCGAGACCATAGCCGATTGTATGAATGGCCATGGCAAACATCAAAAATGAGAAGGCCTTGGATCCGGACTTTTCATTATGCTGAAAACCAAGAATTCCCAGGGCCAGTAAGACTAACCCTGAAATCATCAAAATAATACTTAAATAGACATTCATTGAACCGCCAACTTTCTTCTCAATTAGATCCGACCTTATCAATCAATCATTATATTTAATTATCCTTGGTCTGTCAAGATATGACCTTTTTTATTATCTCTGTCCCCTTTGTGGCAATATTGAAAAAGTCGTCCCCGATAAATGCCCCATTTGCAGTATTTCCGCTAGTACCTTTATCAAATACTAAAGCCTTTTTACTCTTTCTTAAAAATTTAATTCATTTATAAATGTTTCATCACTTTTTTAATAAAGGCGACATTTTTATAAGGTGGATAACGAAAGGGTAGGTCTAGGCAATTGGATTTTTTCATAATTCCCTTAAAGTGAGAGAAGCTATCAAAGCTTGTTTTCCCATGATAAGCTCCCATGCCGCTGGCTCCCACTCCCCCAAAGGGTAAGTGGGGATTGGAAACATGGATGATGGTATCATTAATGCAGGCCCCACCGGATGAGGTCCGCCTAATGACTTGGTCGGCCTTTTCTTTATCCCTGGTAAAATGATAGAGAGACAAGGGCTTAGGCTGCTTATTAATCAGGCCAATGGCCTGGTTAAGATTTTTATATGTTAGTATCGGAAGGATGGGGCCAAATATTTCTTCTTCCATAAGTGGCCGATCCCAGGCTGGCTCGTCAATTATGGTTGGTTCAATCTTTAAGCTATCTAGGCTGTGGCCACCGCCGGCAATAATTTTTTCATCATTGATCAAAGCGATCAGTCGCTTGAAATGCTTTTCATTAATAATCTTTGGATAAGCTTCATTGGTTAGCGGGGTCGCCCCATAAAAGGCCTTGATATAAGCATCCATTTTAGCGATCAATTGGTTTTTTATCCGAGGATCAACCAAAAGATAATCAGGGGCGATACAGGTCTGCCCGGCATTAATAAATTTTCCCCAGACGATTCGTTTGGCAGCCAAATCGATATTAGCTGTCTCATCGACAATACAGGGGCTTTTCCCACCTAATTCTAAGATCACCGGGGTCAGGTGCTTGGCTGCCGCCTGCATAACAATTTTTCCAACCTTAGTGCTGCCGGTAAAAAAGATCAGGTCAAATTTTTCAGCCAACAAGGCCTGGCTGACCTCTTTGTCTCCTTGGACGACGCTAATAAAGGAGGGGTTAAAATTTTTGCTAATTAAGCGATCAATAACCTTTGAGGTATAAGGTGAATATTCTGAGGGTTTAATCAAGGCACAATTCCCAGCGGCTATGGCTCCCACCAAGGGTAGCAAAGCTAATTGAAAGGGATAATTCCAAGGGGCGATAATTAAAGCAATCCCATAGGGTTCAGGATAAATATAGCTCCTTGATGGAAAATGTTTTAAGGGTGATTTTACCCGTTTGCTTTTTGACCATCTTGGTAAATGTTTAATGGCCGCGTCAATTTCTTCGATCACAAGACCAATTTCTGTCACATAGGATTCAAAGGGAACCTTATTTAAATCCTTTCGCAAGGCCGTCATAATTTCTCGTTCATTCTCGACAATGGCCTTTTTCAATCTTTTTAAGGTTTCAATCCGAAAACTGACATCCTTACTTACCCCTGTTTCAAAAAAAGTTCGCTGTTTACTTATAATTTCTTTAATCATTATGGCTATCCTCTCTTTCCTTCTTTTACCAAATCGATCGCTTCAAAAATTTAGCTACAAATCTAATAGTCCTTACTTAACTCCGGCTTTAAGACTTCAAAGATCCTTTGATTTTTCTTAAAATAGCAAAGTGAAATTCCAACGGTAATTGTTTCCGCCACCGGTAAGGCCATCCAAATCCCATTTAAGCCAAAGATAAGGGGCAATACCATAATCATAATCGCCTGTAAAACAAGGGTTCGCATAAAGGAAATAAGGGCCGAGACCCTGCCATTACTTAAGGCCGTAAAATAAGCCGAGGCAAAGATGTTGATCCCACAAGCTAAAAAGGAAATGGCAAAAATCCGAAAGCCTTTGGTTGTCAAGGCCACTAATTGGGGGTTATCCCGAATAAAAAGAGCCACCAATCCTGGTGCTAATAATTGTGAGAGGCCAAACATAATCAAGGATACTGCGACAATCACATTGATGCAACTTAAGAATATTCTTTTAAGCTCTGTCCCTTTTTTGGCCCCAAACTTAAAGGCGATAATTGGTGCCGTTCCCACTGAAAAACCAATTAAGACGGCTGTAAAGACAAACTCCACATAAAGCATCACGGAAATAGCCGCCACCCCCGCCTCTCCTAATAATCGCATCAATTGAATGTTAAAGAGTAGGGCAATTAAGGATCTTGAAACATTGGTGACCATTTCCGAAGACCCGTTACCAATACTCATCAAAAGAATCTTGGCCTTAAAGGCCGGTCTAATAAATCGTAGTTGACTGGAATTTTTAGTCAAAAAATAAAGGATGGGAACCACACTGCCAACTAAAAAACCAGCACTTGTTGCCAGTGCCGCTCCGGCAAGGCCCATCTTAAACACGCCAATTAAGAGTAAATCTAATAGAATATTTGTCAGCCCACTGGCAATGCTTAAATAAAAGCCCATCTTCGGTCGCTCAGCAGTAATTAAAAAAGATTGAAAAAATAATTGTAAGACAAAAAAAACATTTCCAATTAAACAAATCTTCCCATATATGACACACTCTTCAATAAGCAAATCACTAGCCCCCATGGCATAGCAAATCGGTCTAATAAAGAACAGGCCTAGCCCCGAGAGTACTAGGCCAATAAAAAAGGTGGCCATGGTCAAGAAGGTAAAATATTCTTGGGCTGTCTGCTTTTTACCCTCACCTAGTTTTTTGGCCACCTCAGCACTGCCCCCGGCACCAAGCATTAAGCCCAAGGATCCGATTGCCATAATTAAGGGAAAGACGATATTAACAGCCGCCAAACCATTAGAGCCAACAAAGACACCGACGAAAATACCATCGACAACTGAATAAATCGAGATAAAGACCATCATTAAAATTGTTGGTGTGGCAAATTTTAAAAGCTTTCGGGTGGTAAAACGTTCTGATAATTGGATGGGCATTATTTTTCCTTACTTATTTGAATTTGTTGTAATGGACTTTTTCCTCAAGAAGACTCTCGTCATCATAAGCTGGTTTTTCTTCATCAGCATAACCAATCGCTAGTATACACTCGACATAAAAAGGCTCAGGGATATTTAACACTTCCCGAATATAATCCTCAGCCTTGATTTCATCACTATAAAAACGTTCGCGAACATGAATCCAACATGAGCCTAGGCCTAGGTCCTCAACCATTAATTGCATAAAGCTAGCGGCAATCGAGGCGTCTTCAATCCAAGTATCGCAACGGTCTTGCTCGGCTAAAACAACCATGGCCAAGGGAGCTCCCTTTAAGAAACCGGCACTGCTCTTACATTTGGCCAGTTTGGCAATTAAGGCCGCATCGGTCACTGCCATCAATTGACAAGGATAAATCCCCCGTGCTGAAGGGGCTAGGCGACCACTTTTTAAAATCAAATCAATTTTTTCTGCTTCCACCTTTTGGTCCTTAAATTTTCGAATACTTCTTCTGGCTTTTAATAAATCAATTAACATCATTTTCCCTCCATATTGATATTTTTAAATAACTTTATCCTATTATAACATAGTCACCTGTATTGGGATTAACTCTTATGATAATATCTAACATTTTCTGTTTCCAATCCCTTTTTTAGGGCATATTATTATAATAAAAAACGTTTACTTATTTGATAAAAAGAGAGGCTTTTATGGATACCAATGTGCTAGAGCTTTCAAATGTATGGAAAAGCATTAAGAAAAAGGACATTATCAAAAATATTAGTTTTAACCTTAAAAAAGGTGAAATTTTAGGTTTTTTAGGCCCTAATGGTGCTGGCAAATCGTCAACCTTAAGGATGATTGTCGGCTTATCAAAAGCGAGTGCCGGAACAATTACCATCTGCGGCCACTCAATTCAAGGCGACTACGTTAAGGCCATGAGCCATGTCGGCTGCATCATTGAAAGCCCTGATTTGTACAACTATATGAGTGGCTATAAAAACCTTGAACTGCTAGGCTCAATGTCAAAAAATGTTAGCAAAGCTGATATCGACCATGCCATTTCTCTGGTTGGCATGGAAAAACGCATCCATGATAAGGTCGCTATTTACTCAATGGGCATGAAGCAGCGGATCGGTTTAGCCCAAGCCCTGATTCACAAGCCAAATTTACTAATTCTCGATGAACCCACCAATGGCCTTGATCCCCAAGGGATCCATGAGTTTAGAGAAATTGTAAAGTCGCTGGCAAAAGATAAGGGCATTTCAGTCCTTATTTCTTCGCACTTAATTAGTGAGGTTCAATTGACCTGCGATCGGGTCTGCATTATCAATAATGGCATAATTATCCGCGATGGCTCCGTTGACCAGATGTTGTCTAGCAGTGAAATCGTCTGGCTTTTAAAGGATCCTGTAAAAGGGCAAAAAATCCTAAGGGATCATTTTAAGCTTGAGTCTCTGATCAATGATCAAAAGGAACTAATTGCTGAAGTCGACCTTGAACTTCTTGTCCAAATCAATAAGACTTTTATCGCCTCTGGACTCGATCTTCAAACTGTTGCTGCTAAAAAGAAAACCTTAGAAGATCTTTTCCTCAACGCTACTAAGCAAGAGGCCATCCAGTAAATAATTTAAACAAAGAATTTAATAAGAAGTCTAATAATATTCAATGAAAATTCCCACTAGTAAATCCAGTAGAAAGGATGAAAAGATGCTAATCCTGATTCAAAATGAAGTCACAAAACTTTTATTAAAGAAAAAATTGATCCTGATTATCGGCTTACTTATCATTTTTATTTCGCTGCTTTCCTACGGCCAGAAATATACCTATGATAAAAATATTGAACGCTTCGAAAATCTTTCTGGGGCCGGCAATTGGAAAAGTCTAGCCACCCAGCGGCTGACTGATCTGGAAAAACGTCTCGATAGCCCTTATATTCCTCAAGAGGGATTGGCCTCAATTGAAATTGAAATTGAGCAGCTCAAGTATTTTATTGAAAATGATATTAATCCGATCACCCCCAGTGCGGCTAAGTTTAGCGTTGATTTTGTCGAACAGGGAATTTCTTTATTGATTCCGCTTCTGATTGTGATTCTCGGTGCCGACCTCGTTTCCGGGGAATTTTCAACCGGTACCATTAAGGTCTTATTAACCCGGGCTGTTCCCCGCTGGAAAATTCTCATGAGTAAGTTGATTGCCCTGATTTTAATGACGACCCTAGTGATTTTTATCACTGGCATTTTAGCGGTTCTGATCTCCTATTTTTTCTTTGGCCAGTGGGGCTTTAGTGAACCGGTCGCGACCGGTTTTCGCATCATTGACGGCCAATTAAATGCCGATTCAGTCATTCTGGTGACCCGCTTTCAGTACAGCTTATTAATTTATTCACTGACTTGGTATGTCTCGATTATCATTGCCTCGCTGACCTTATTAATCTCGGTGGTTGTCGATAATACGGCCTCGGCCATCGGGGTCTTAATGGCGGCCCTGATTGGTGGCCAATTCCTCCAGTTCTTTCTATCGGACTGGCCGATCGTCAAGTTCTTCTTTGTCACCAATCTCGATTTGACCCGCTACTTAAGCGGCTCCTATCAGCCGATCCAAGGAATGAGTTTAAATTTTTCACTTATCACCCTCTTGGTCTGGGGTTTAGTATCCTTGATTATCGGCTTTCAGGTCTTTAATCGAAAAGATGTCTTGGTTTAATGTTTTTCATCAGAATTTGTGCCACAAAACCGAGTGGCTAAATGGAGGTTAAAATGATCAAAAAAATATGGCCGTTGATTCTACTCTCAACGATCGCCCTGATGCTTATTTTTATGACGGGATTAATCACTGCGATCGGGATCACCAATGGCGGTGACGACAATCCCGTCGAGTCGGAAGTCAACGAACCCACCATTCCTATTGATCCTAGCAATGTTGATGGAAAGATTCTAGTGATGGGGGATTCAATTGGATTCGGCATCGGTGATGATCCGGATATGGGAATCGGTAAACGCTATGCCCAAATCCTTGATCCTGAAAATCCCGTCGCCGTGACAAATTTATCGGTCGCTGGAGCAGTCAGTTCTGATTTAGCTGCTCTGGTGATGGTTGCTGAAAATGCACCCTTTATTTCAGCCGCTAACTTGATTATCATCTCGATTGGGGGAAACGATTTAAATCGCCTGCAATTTGAGGATAGCCTGACTCTGGATACGGCCTTTCAGGAAACTTTTAATGCTTATCAAGAAAATCTACAAGCGATCCTTAATCGCCTTCGTGTCCTTAATCCCCAGGCCCAGATCGCCCTCATTGGTTTATATGACCCTTACGGTCAAGAAAATCCACAAAAGACACAAAAACTTTTAGAGTGGAATTATCAAAGCCAATTAATATGCGAAACTGATTTAAAAACTGCCTATATTCCCCTTTATGATCAGTTTAAATATCATTTAGAATCCTATCTGGCCGCTGATCAATTCCATCCTAGTAGCCTCGGTTATCAGGTGATTGCTGAGGAGCTTGATCGGGTTTTAAAGGGAAAAAAATTAGATTCCCCATCCTAATTTACAAAAAAATCCCACCGCATTAAACTCGGTGGGATTTTCTGATTTATTATTTTCAAAGCTTAGTCGTCACATTTCTTGCAATCTTTCCCTTGACCTCGCCCCTTACTTTTATACAAGGTGCTAACGGCTGGATTCTTATCGCCAAATTTTTCCATTACCTCTTCTAAGGTCGTTCGCCGATCAATTCCGTCTGTTTCTCTTTTTTTAATCAGCTTATAGACAGCAAAAACTGGTGATGGTCCGATTTCCGATGAAAAATGACCAATGCCTTGATTCCAAGCAAAGAGTGAGAAAAGCTCGTCCAATTCTTTAATGGTCACCCCCAGCGAATAGGCTTTAATCAGTTCTCTGGTGGCCTGGCGAAAACGGGAAGCCCCAATGGCATTACTCATCGATAAGAGCAGCTTGGTTTTTAAATCAATGGCCGCATCTTCCTTTTCCCAGATCAATTCCCAAAAATCGACAACGGTGCCAGCTAAGACATCATCAATGGCCTTATAATTGACAATAGCTGTCGGCTTAAAGGGCATATCGGCTCCACTTTCAAAGGTTATGGTCTTCATTTCAGTGCGGTAAAAATAAACCCGGTATTCGTGGTCGGAGACCTTTTCGGTCAAATGCTCAAAGCCTAAGTCTCTTAGGGCTGAATACAAGGGTTTTGGTTCAAAACTCTGGACTACGCAAAGGCCTTCGTTTTGATTGACCACTTGGGCCTTGTGAAGGACCATGGGTAAAAAATTACTGGTTAAGGGCCGGACATCAACGACCGGAAATGATTCTTTTTGGCTTTCCCAATTAGTTTTCATAATCGTTCCTCTTTTCTGGTGTTTATCTTATTATTCATTATACTAAAGGAGCAGTTAGCTTTTGCTAACTGCTCCTTTAGTATAACTTTTGCTATTAGTGTTGTCAAGTTTTTGTCTTCATTTTTTAAGACAAATCCGAGGGTAAGCTTTTATTTTCGCTCTCGATTTTACAAACACTTTCAATCGTTTTAATCTTTGTAAAAAAATACCAATATTTAAGGATAATCAGGGCGACAATGGTGATCCTCCCTGCTAGATTATCCATCAGAATAAAGGCCGTCACCAACATGACCGAGACAGGCAGTAAAATTGACCACTTGGTTTTTAAGGGCATTGACCGACTTTTAACGAAACTATCCAAATGGCATTTATAGAGTTTAGTTGACAAAAACCACTGATTAAAACGCTCTGAGCTACGGCTAAAGAAAAAAGTTGCCAAGAGCAAAAAGGGGGTTGTCGGAAGGACAGGAAGAACCACGCCCAAACCACCAATTGCCAAAAACAATAGACCTAAAAACCCATAAAAATACTTCATTTCAATTTTTCCTCTCGCCTTGCCATCAGCTCACCCGTCCGCATTCTACCGAGTAAACGGTATCGGTAATAGCCATGGTTGATTTCCGATGCGAAACAAGTAAGACTGTCTTCCCCGCACATTCCTCTCGCAGGGCTTTTAAGATGATCCCTTCCGAGAGACTATCAAGATTACTGGTTGGTTCATCTAGGAGCAGAAAAGGAGCATCATGCAAGAAGGCCCTAGCCACACCCATGATAATGGCTAAAATCATCATTCCTAAAAGAGGTTTAACGAGTTTTATTAGGCGAAGGGAAGTCGTAAAATTGGTCCGTTTCATTGCTTTTCTCCATAAGCTTCTAATTCCTGCTGGCCTCGATAAAGAGTATAATAAATACCCTTTTTTGCCATCATCTGGGCGTGAGTCCCACTTTCAGCAAGCCGTCCCTGATTGAGGCAATAAATGTGATCGCTTTCGACCACATTCGCTAAACGATGGGAAATTAAAATAATCGTCTTTTTTCCAACTAATCCACGAATTACCTCCATAATACTTGTTTCACTTTCGACATCAATGTTAGAGGTCGCCTCATCAAAAATATAAATCGGCGAGTCATGAAGCAGGGCCCGAGCCATGGCAAGACGTTGCCTCTGCCCACCGGAAAGGTTGCTGGCATTTTCATTGATCACCGTCTCGAGCCCCTGAGCAGACCTAAAAAATTCTGCTAAATTAACCTGTTCAAGAGCTTGCCACATCATCTCTTTTGATGCTTTAGCTGATGCAATATATAAATTATCAGCAACCGTTCCCTTAAACAAAATAGCATCATGGGGAAGTAAGGTGATCATTTTCATCAAGCTTTCTTGGCTGAATTCTTTAATTGGCCGACCATTAAGCCGAACTGTCCCTTTTTGAGCCTTAAGGGTTTTAAATAAGAGACCGGCCACCGTGCTCTTACCCGATCCACTTTCCCCAACAATCGAGCTAAAGCTCCCGCTTGGAAACTTAAACGACAGCTCATCAAGGATGAGTCGATCAGACGCATAGCCAAAGGATACTTGGTCAAGTTCCAACCCCTCGGTAATTGTCTCAATGACCTGACTCCCATCGGCTTTTACGGGTGCATCAAGCAGGCGAAAGATTTTTTCTGCTGAAGTCGCACCATTCATGGCAATGTGAAAATAAGAACCAAGGAGACGCAGGGGAATAAAAAAATCGGCTGCTAATAAAATAATGATAAAGGCTCCGGTAAAGCTAATTTTATCCGATGCCAAAGCTAAGACGGCCGTAATTATCCCAAGAGCTGCTCCACCATAAGCAATCAAATCCATTAAGGTCACCGAATTAAGTTGCATGGTTAAAACACGCATGGTAATTTTTCGAAAACGCTCGGCTTGCTGGTTCATTTACTTATTTTTAAATTCATCGGCCTGATAAATTTTTAATGTCGTCAAGCCTTGGAGGTTTTCTAAAAAACTATCGCCAAGATTTGCATACTCATCCCAATAATCAGACAAAAGCCGTTTGGCCAACTTCTGAACGACAATAATCGAAATGGGGATCAAGGGAACACAGGCTAGTAGCACAAGGGCTGACGGAAGATAGAGGGGGACTAATAAAGCAAATAAAGTCAGAGGGGCAAGCATGCTGTAGAAAAATTGAGGCAGGTAACGACTAAAATAAATATCCAGTTGCTCCACCCCTTCACTGGCCAGCATAACCAATTCTGACGTTGAGACTCTTTCTTGATAGCCCAAACCAAGCGTGATTATTTTTTCATAAATTAACTGACGCAAACGTGACTTTAGCTGATGAGAGGCGTGATGACTCATGGTTGCTGCTTTTCTGATGCAAAAATAGCGAATCAAAATGGCCAGCAAAGAAAGGGGAATTGTCATTTGCAAAGAGATAAATTCATCATTAAATAAAAAACCTAGGCTATAGGCAAGGGCTATAATAAAGATGATATTACACAAAAGTGCCAGCCAATTAAAAAATACATTCCAGCCGACATATTTCATAGCATCATGGTTAAGCGACACCAATCGTTTGTTGATCATCAAGATTCTCCTTTTTCTATCGATCTAGCTCTAATCTAAAATAACAGTTAGTTAGAAGCTTCTAACTAACTGTTATTTTAGTATAACTTTTCAGCTTGAAAGTGTCAAGGATTTTAATCCCGATTTAGTTATATTCTTGACATTCATTTAATTTACTTTCTTCGACCTCTTCGATCTGCTTTAACGTCTTGATCTCACCCCATAACCATATACCGGCCAAGACAAAGGCCCCGATATCGGCAATCGGTGCGGCCCGCCAGACCCCTTCCAATCCCCAAAAAGATGGTAAAATCAAAAGCAAGGGGATAAAAATAAGAACCTGTCTGGAGAGGCTGATAATTGTCGATTGGGTCGGCTTGCCAATGGCTTGAAAATAGCTTCCCCCAATAATTTGCACCCCAATTAAGGGTAAAAATGTAAAGAAAATCAACATGGCATGAACCGATAAATCAATCAATTGGGGATTTTCATTAAAGATTCCGACTAATTGACTTGGCCACAGCTTAATCACCATAAAGCCTAGGATCAAAATGCCGGTAGCCGCTCCTATCGATGCCAGCAAGGTTTTTTTAACCCGCTTAAACTTTTTCGCTCCGTAATTATAACCAATAATTGGTTGGGCTCCTTGACTAATCCCTAAGATTGGCATGATTAATAAATTGGCAATACTCATAATAATCCCGATGGCTGCTAGAGCCAAGTCACCGCCATAATAAACCAAGCTACGGTTAAGAATCAATTGTTGGACACTGGTTGTAATTTGCATGGCAAAGGCCGGAAAACCAATTATTATGATTCTTTTAATCATTAATTTTTTGGGTCTCATATTTTTAAGTCGCAATTTTAATTTGCTTTTACCACTCAAAAAATAATACAAAACCCAAGTGCTGGTTACCACATAGGAACTAATCGTTGCCAATGCGGCTCCTTGAACACCCCAGTGAAAAATAAAAATATAAATATAGTCGAGAATAATATTGGTAAAGGCACCAATTAGCATGGTATACATGGCTATTTTAGGATTTCCTTCGGCCCGGATAAAGTTATTCATTCCAACACCTACGGCCATAAAGATACTACCCATTAAAATAATTCGCATATAGTCGACCGCATAAGGGAGTACCCTTTGACTGGCTCCAAATAAACTTAAAAGCGGTTCCAAAAATATTAAACCCAAAAAAGTCAAAGCAAGTCCTAAGACAATAATCAAGCCTAAGGCATTTCCGACAATCTTTTCTGATTCTGATTTTTTTTGTTCACCCAAACGAATCGATATCAGCGAGGTCGCTCCCATGGCAATTAACATAACAAAGGCCATTAAAATAATAATAATTGGTAGGCTGACGGTTACCCCGGCTAGGGCCATATCCCCCACGCCACGGCCAACAAAAATGCTATCGACAACATTATATAAGGCATTCACGACCATGCCGGTTATGGCTGGTAGAGAAAATCGTAATAATAAAGTCGAAATCTTCTCTAGTCCCATTTGATCTTCGTGCATTTTTTCACTCTCCTAAGTTTTTTCTTTATATCAATGACACTAGAGCATAGTATAGCCGATCCTCACCAATAGTCAAATTTTATCTTCTTAAATATGATCATTTTATTTTTTTCTTATAATTTTTGAAAATAGATGATGATTTTTAATT
>CAZJGM010000010.1:0-30922 GCA_964545675.1 uncultured Lachnospiraceae bacterium
GCAAGGAATTTTACGGCCAAAATCAAGAGGGTCTTTCAATAAAGAGCAATCAATGGTAAAATTTAGAGGTCACAAGATCTTAAAATCAATTTGCGAAAGGAATATACTTATGGCCTTTGACGGCGTTACAATTTATCATTTAAAAAAAGAATTTAATCAATTTTTAGTAAATGGACGGATTCGAAAGATTTATCAACCTGAAAAAGATGAAATTCGTTTACTGATCAATCAGGGAAAAAATAAATACCACTTACTTTTATCCGTTAATCCTAATAATCCGAGGGTCTATCTTACTGAAGTATTAAAAGAAAATCCATCAGCACCACCTAATTTTTGTATGGCCTTGCGAAAATACCTTTTAAACGGGACCATTAAAGAAATAAGCCAATATAAAACCGATCGAATCCTTAAGCTTGCCATTCTAAAAAACAATGAATTTAATGAACCGGTAATTCGAACCCTCTTACTTGAATTAATGGGCCGAAATAGCAATCTTATCTTACTCGATGAAGACGGTCGTATCCTTGATTCCCTTAAAAAGGTGGGACCATCTTCGAGTCGATACCGGCAGATCTTACCAGGTCGCGATTATATCTATCCGCCAGAAAATAATCGCTATAGCTTTTTAGAGTTTGACTCCTCTAGTTTTAAAGAAATCCTATCTTCTTTAAAAGATCAAGCGATTGAATCTTTTTTTATAAAAGCATTTCTCGGTATCAGTCCAGCTATTGCAAGGGAAATTGCATATCGCGCCGGTTTAGATCCAAAAAAAGAAATCCAGTCGCTTAGTAAAAAACAAGAACAGTTTTTAATGGCGGCATTTGATGAAGTGATTTCTCTAATCACGACAGAATCGCAACCACGCATCTATTTTAATCGTCGGACCCCTTTTGATTTTTCCACTATTCCCCTTCATCATCTTGAACAAGATTATTCCTTTGAAGCTTATCAATCACTTTCGTCAATGCTTGAAATTTATTATTTCAAAAAAGACAAAATTTTACGCTTTAAAAATAAAAGTGCTCGCTTATCCCAACAATTAGAAACACTTTATAAAAAACATCAGAAAAAACTTAAAAATTTAAAGGCCGACCTTGTTAAGGCTCAAAAAGGGGAAAAATTTCGGATCTGGGGCGATCTACTAACGGCTAATATTTATCAAATCGAGAAAGGGATGGCAAAAATCGAAGTGATTAATTATCATGATCCTGAGGGGAAATTAATCGAAATTCCTCTCAAAACAAACCGAAGTCCTTCTCAAAATGCCCAAGCTTATTATAAACGCTATAACAAAAGCAAATCAGCCATTCGTTATTTAGAACCCTATATTAAGGAAACCAAGGAAAAAGAATACTATTTAGGCTCTCTAATTAACAGCTTAAATCAATCAACTGAACTTGCTGAACTCGATGAAATCCAAGATGAATTTAACCAATCGGAATTTAATAAAAAACCAAAGCCTAAAAAGAAAGCAAAGAAAAATCATGTTTCTAGTCCCTACCATTATCTTTCCTCAGAAGGATTTCATATTCTTGTGGGAAAGAATAACTATCAAAATGATCTTATTGCTAGCAAAATGGGTAAAAACGAAGATTGCTGGCTGCACGTTAAAGATCTTCCCGGCTCCCATGTCTTAGTGGTTGCAAATGGTCGTTTTATCAGCGAGCAAACATTACTTGAAGCAGGAAATCTAGCAGCTTGGTATAGTAAAGCAAGGGGGTCTTCAAAAATTCCGGTTGACTATGTTGAGTATAAATATGTAAAAAAACCCACTAAAGCAAAACCAGGGATGGTTATTTTTACTAATCAAAAAACGATGGTTGTGTCCCCGGACCTAGCCTTTATCGAAAATATTGAATGCCTTGAAAAACCGTTTTTAGGATAAATGCTTAGATATAGAATTGTTTAAGTTTTTTAGAACCTTTATCATCTCAGTTGGCAATTGACTGGTAAAAAGAAGTCTTTTTTGTGTTCTCGGATGATTAAACCCTAAGCTTTGAGCGTGAAGGCATAAGCCACACAATTTAAATTTTTGTTTTTTATGGCCATAAATAGGGTCCCCTAAGATCGGATGGCCTATTTTTTCCATATGAACACGGATTTGATGGGTTCTTCCTGTTTCAAGGCTAAATTGCACAAAGGAGTAGTTTTCATAGCGTTTAATTACCTTAAAATGAGTAATGGCTGTTTTCGAGTTTGTTTCGATAACGGTCATTTTTTTTCGATTAATAGGATGCCGGCCAATGGGCATAGCAAGGACTCCAGAATCAGTCTTGATGACTCCACTTACGATGGCATAATAAAGGCGGGTAACCGAATGCTCTTTGAGTTGCGCTGCTAAATTTTCATGGGCTTGATTATTTTTGGCAACCATTAAAAGACCGGAGGTATCCTTATCGATGCGGTGAACGATTCCAGGGCGAAGCGGTCCATTATTAGATGAAAGGGTATTGGTATATCCCTTTAGGGCATTAACGAGAGTTCCCGAATCATTGCCACAACCGGGATGAACAACCATGCCCTTTGCTTTATTAACAATCAGCAGGTCCTCATCTTCATAAATAATAGCCAGCTTTATTTTTTCAGCAACAACCTCTAGGGGTTTTGCTTGAGGAATTTTTAGCTTGATGCGATCCTTATCATTAAGCCGATAACTGGATTTTTTTTTCGATCCATTGACAAGGATCGATCCATCTTTAATCAAGGTTTTTAAATATTCTCGTGAATATTCTGGTTTTAGGCTAGCGCAAAAACGATCTAGGCGTTCATTAATTTGATTTTCGCTTACAAGTATTTCCATTTTTCCCTCTTATTGGTAAAGATCGACTAAAACTCGGATATTTCCCTTTTTAGTCCGTTCATCCATATTGATAACACGTGCTTTCCCTTTTCCTCTTAAAGTGATAAGATCATCATTTTCGATGCGATAATCTCTCTTTGTAATTTCATTGTCATTGATTTTCACTTTTTTTTGTTTAATAAAATCAAGACTATTTTGCCGAGAATGTTTCCAAATTTTCCCAAGTATACCATCAATTCGATTAGAAGTGGCAATTAAATTAATTCGTTTATATTGGCGTTCAAAGACTAATATCTCATCAATTTCTTTTACCAGACAATTGATTTTACAATGATTAATCTCATTAAAATGAGTGAGTAAATAGTCTTTTATCCGTTTATGAATAATAACTTGAACCCAATCGTCGCCAACATTAATATCCCCAATAAGTTCTCTTCTAATGCCTAAACTCATAAGGGTTCCAAGAACATGGCGATGATTCATAACAGAGGTCGTTTTAAAGATTAGTGAACAAATGGGCCAGACTAGGTCATCTTTTCTAATATAATCAGGGTAGATAGATAAGATTCGTCGTTCACATTGGTTATTTCCACCAAAAAAAAGATAAGGGACATCATAGAGCTTCATGATGTCCTGTATTTTAGCTTGAAATCCTTGGTCATAAAAGTTAGAATAAACAGGAAAATAATTATTTTCACACATTTCTTTTATTTTAGATAGACGATAAAGATCTTTTTTATCATTCATACTTTAGACTTCTTTCTTTTTACAATTAAAAGATTCCAATAATAATCATTTGGTATAAGGGTTGAATCAGCCATCTTAAAATCAGAATCGCTAAAATGGCCGATAAATCAATTCGTCCAATAACAGCAAAACGTCTTAAGGGTGACAAAATGGGCTCGGTTAATCCATAAACGATTTTTATCACGATATTATCGGGATTTGGTCTGATCCAACTTAAAATAATATTGATTAATATCATTAATGAAATGAACTCAAATAAATAACTTCCAGCTCTTAGCAGAATATTTTGAATCATATTTATTCTAGGTCTTCATCCCATTCTAAAATTGGTGTATTAAAGTCAAGATCATCGCTTTGGGGATTAGTTAAAACGGCGACTTGCTTGGGTGCTAAGATAAACACATTATCGGCAATTTTATTAATTGATCCATCAAGGGCAAATAAGGCTCCACTTAAAAAATCAAAGATCTTTCGTCCATTTTCATAATCAGTATTTTTAAGGTTTAATACAACTGTTTTATTGGCGCGTATTTTATTACAGATCCCTGGCGCATCTTTAAAAACTTCTGGTTGGAGAACAAGGACTTCTGGTCCCTCATCCATTGCAAAGTCGTTATGTCGGGGACTGATTGTTTTTTTCGTTTTTGGTGGAATAAAAGCACCTCTGTTCTCTTCAAGCTCTCGCTCTTCGTCTACGAGTTCATCATCATCATAAACTTCATCATAGTCATCTTCGTTATCAACTTCCATTCCAAAAACCTTTATAATCTTGTCTTTAAATTTTTCGGCTGCCATTGTATTTCTCCTAACTCCTAAATATTTTTCGTCCAATCCTGACGAGATTAGAACCTTCTTCAATTGCTATTTGGTAATCATCAGTCATTCCCATGGATAAGATCTCTAGTTTAAGATTTTCTCCTTGAGATTGCTTCTTCATTTTATCATAAATTCTTTTTAATTCCACAAAAATTTTTCGAATTTCATTTTTATTTTCAGTATTTGGGCCCATTGCCATTAATCCCCTGATACGAATATGTTTAAAATCATCGATTTTTGGTAAGAGCGTATTTAATTCTTCAATTGAAAAACCATTTTTATTGGGATCATTGGTTAAATTAAGTTGTAATAATACATCAGTGATCACCTTTTGTTTTTGGCTTTCTTTATTAATTGCTTTGATTAATTTAAAAGAATCGATGGAATGAATTAAAAAAACTTTTCCGATTAAATATTTTACTTTATTTTTTTGCAAATGACCAATAAAATGCCAACGAATCCTTTCATCAGAAAGAGCTTGGTATTTTTTTAAAAAATCTTGGGCACGGCTTTCTCCTAAATCAAAAATACCGGCCTCAACCACCGCCTTGGTTGCCTCAAGACTTTGATATTTTGTAACAGCAACAAGAGTAACATCTTCATTTATTTCTTTTTTTAAATTTCTAACATTGTCTAAAATCATTGGCTCCCCCTAGGGATGAATTCGAATACGTGTTCCACTGCTCAAGGCTGGGTTATTGGAAACTTTTAGAATCGCATCTCGCCGATTGTATTTTTCAATTTCGACCGGTAAGGGATCATTAAAATAACCTTTAGAAACACTTTGAAGCATTGTTGTGTCATCTTTTTCATAGATGGCACTTTTAGGAATAACAAAGGCATCATAATCTTGAATATAAATATCCCCTTCTGCAATCACCACATTTGAAAAATCATTGACATAGTCTTTTAACATTAAAATCACGATTTTCTGATTACCATCTTCAAACTCATCAACCAGATAACTGGTATATTCTTTATTTTTGTAATTGAAACGAAGCTCAGGATAATAAAGGAGTTGATCAATCCGACGAATTAAAAATTGATAATAGGCATTATTAATGCCTTTGTCAGTGGTACCCATTATTTCTTCTTTTAGTTCAAACATTTCGGCTTCGCCCATAATCTCTTTTTCTTTATCAATTGTAAAGGCTATAAAGATATGATCGTTGTTGATCACCTTTAATTGAGTAAAAGCTTGTTGGTCTATTTTTCTAACCGTATCGAGAAAGTTACCCGTTACATAGGGCAACATCTCTTGATTAAAAACTTTTTCAATCGGCTTAATGCTAGTATAAATATAGCCACTTGAATGCATATATAAGTTATTTAAACTAATTGGACGCGTTTTTTCTTCAACGAGATTAAAATACTCTTGTCTTTTATTTTGAAGTTCTTCAAGTGAAAACCCCATGTATTGAACGGACTCAATGAGAAAACTACGGTTGTCACGTTCATTATCTTCAATTTGACTGGTGATACTTGATACACCCCTGTAATTATTAATTAATTCTCCGACGATCCGACTCCAATTGTTATAATATTCATCTTTAATTAAAGCATCAATAACGTTGATTTGTTGCTTTAAAAAATCAGCGTTAAGTGTTTTTGAATTATTTGTTAAGTTTTTATAGCCATTGGCTTTTTCACCTTCTTCTAAGGTTAAGTCACTCGTTTGAAAAGCATCGATGTTTCGATAATCAATACTTTTAAAGAAATAAAGATTTGTTTGTTCAGATTCAGTATAACGACTTTCATCTAAAAGCATACTCATATTATTGAGATAACTTGAAAGCATTAGAATTCCTACAATAAAAAAAAAACGATGCCAGCAATCAGGTTACGCAGTGATTTGACTCGTTTACTACTCTTTTTTTTAATTCGTTTCATTTCAATCACCTTTTTATAAATGGTCTGAGTGAGAGGACTTGAACCTCCGGCCTCTTGACCCCCAGTCAAGCGCGCTACCAAGCTGCGCCACACCCAGACAGTACATTCATTATAATGATATTCGTATAAATAATCAAGTGTTTTTTAGTAATTTCTTATTCCTTAAAGGAATCCTTGCTTAAATAAGCCCGATTGACTTATAAGAACACCTCAATCGGACTTACAAATTGGACTAATGACCTAACATTTTTTCTTGAACCGATAATTCACAATCGATTGGCGTGGTAACTGTTGTGATAATTGGCATATACTTACCCCGAAACATTCCTTTTTTATCAAGTCGTTGAATAAAAAAATAAGAGAGGATCATCAATGTAATACCACTAAAAAAAGAGGTTAAAACCTGATCGTATGAAAGTTTAAAGATATCAACCAAAAAATAAGCTAGGACACTTCCGATTAGAAATACCAATAGGGGGATGCCATAAGCAATGAACGCAGCCTTAAAAATGGATACAAATTCCATCTCTACTTCAACGGTTTCACCGACTTGGGCTTTTATAGGATTTTGGGCTAATGTTTCCATCGTTGCTTTTTCTTGACCAATATGACAGGCACCACAGTCACCACAGGCCGCATGACGCTGAATTGAAACCAGTGCTTCTTTACCACGATTTTCAAAAACAATACCAATTTCTTTCATAATAAGTCATCCACTGATATGCCTAAATCAATCAGCTGGTCAAGGCTGGCATTACCGGGTGCATCCATCATTAAGCAACTATGATTTTGAGTTTTAGGAAAAGCAATGACATCACGAATATTATCATAATTCATTAAGAGCATGATCAATCGATCGAGACCAAAAGCTAATCCCCCATGAGGAGGCGTTCCGTATTTGAGGGCTTCTAGTAAAAATCCAAATTGTTCCCAAGCAGCTTCTTTTGAAAAGCCAAGGGCTGTCAGGACCCGTTCCTGAATTTCTTGATTGTGGATACGGATGCTTCCACCACCAAGTTCAATGCCATTGACGACCATGTCGTAGGCATCAGCCCTTACTCTTTCTAAATCTGTTTCCAGATAGTTTAAATCTTCTTCGAGGGGTGCCGTAAAGGGATGATGTTTGGCTAGATAACGCCCTGACTCTGGATCGTATTCAAGAAGCGGAAAGTCAGTCACCCAAAGAAAATGATAGATTCCTTCTAATTGAAAGTCTAATTTCTTAGCCAGTTCCAATCTTAATTGCCCTAAAGCGTGGTAAACAATTTCATTAGTATCAGCAATAATAAAGATTAGGTCGCCTGCTTTGGCATCCGTTCGTTTAAAAATCGCTTCTTTTTCTGATTCAGAGATAAACTTAAGAATTGGTGATTTCATTTCACCATCAGACACATCAATCCAAGCCAATCCCTTGGCTTTGTAAATTTTGACAAAATTCTCCAAGTTCTTAATTGCTTTTTTACTTAATTTCCCTTGCGCGTCTTTGGCATTAATCGCTCGAACACTACCACCTTTTTTAACGGCTCCGGAGAAGACCTTAAATTCTGAATTTTTAACAATATCCGATAAATCAAGGAGCTTTAAGTCAAAGCGAGTGTCGGGTTTATCTGACCCATATTGATCCATGGCCTCTTGATAGGTCATTCTTGGCATGGGTAAAGGGATTTCAACATCCTTTATTTCTTTTAAGACCTTGGCAATCATCTCTTCGCTAATTTTTATGATGTCATCTTTATTAATAAAAGACATTTCCATATCGATTTGAGTAAATTCAGGTTGTCGATCTTGACGCAAATCTTCATCCCGAAAACATTTTGCAATCTGGTAATACCGGTCAACGCCAGCAATCATTAAAATTTGTTTATATAATTGTGGCGATTGAGGAAGGCCAAAAAATTTTCCTTTTTGAACCCGAGAAGGTACTAAAAAGTCGCGTGCCCCTTCAGGGGTCGGTTTAGCTAAGGCTGGGGTTTCAACATCACAAAAACCCTTCTCATCAAGAAAATTACGAACGATTGATGTGGTTTTGTGGCGAACCATCAACATCTTTTGAAATTTTGGTTTGCGCAAGTCGAGGTAACGATATTTTAAGCGAACGGCTTCATTACTCCCATCATTATCTTCTATGTAAATGGGTGGTGTTTTTGCTGTATCAAGGAGTTTAAACTCTTTAATTTCGACTTCAAGTTCACCAGTTTTTAAAGCCGGATTGATATTTTCCTTATCTCTTAAGGCTACTTGCCCCTTAATCCATAAAACATATTCATTTCTTACTTTCTCAGCAAGTGTAAAGAGGTCGTGGTCTTCTTCATTAATTACACATTGTACTTTACCAGACCGATCTCTTAAATCAATAAAGAGTACCCCACCTAAATTCCGACGGTTATCAACCCAACCCGCTAATTCAACAATCTCACCAACATTTTTTGCTTTTAATTCTCCACATAGAGAATTTCTATAAAAAGTATTCATTCTACCTCCAGTATTCTGTGATATTCTTAACTATTATAATGAACAATTCATTATTCTGTCAACCTGATTCATAAAGTAGCACCTATTAAAGAGTATTTTTATCTCTCTTGCCTTTAAAAGTATATCTCTAATACTTAAAAAAATTATTAAGTGTGATTAGTTTTTTTTCGAGGATTTCGTCAAAACGTTCATTATAAGTTTTGACATCTTTAACAGTAAATATCTTTTGGATCAAATCTTTTTCTCTTTGGTAGAGATTTCCGGTTGCACCGGCTCCGATTCCGATAATCGATTGAACCTCAGACATCATCATGATATTATAAATACCCTCATGGCCGGCTTTTGAATAACCAATATTTTCGCTGTTTCCACAGCTATATTTGAGGCGATACAAATAATAAGGCTGATAATCAAAAATACTCATTTTTTCTTTAATTAATTGATAAAAGCCTTCGCCGTAACCTTCCTTGACCTTGATCCCATTGTCAATTTTTATTTTAGATCCTTTTTTTATCGATAAATTATGAATGGTTATGTTCTCAGCTTGAAAAGCTAAGAGCTGATTTAGGCTCTTTAAAAAATCATCAGGTGTTTCATCAGCTAAGCCAATAATTAAATCCATATTAAGGGTTTTAAAAGTGAGTTTTCGGATAACATCAACCCATTTTTCAATTTCTCCTATTTGATAAGGACGTGAAACGCCTTTTAAGGTCTTTTCATTCATCGATTGGGGGTTGAGACAAATACGATCAACCCCATGGTCTTTAATGATTTTTAATTTTTCTTCTGATAGGGTATCAGGTCTTCCTGCTTCGAAAGTGTATTCCCGAAGCCTTGATAAATCAAAGGTTTTTTCGACCAAGCCTAAGAGTTCAGCCATTTGTTTTTCATCTAAAACAGAGGGTGTCCCACCACCAATATAGAGGCTATCGATGATTAACCCCTTTTTTACAACAAATTGACCAATTATTTTGATTTCAATTAAGAGATGATTAAAATAAGATTCTAGATTATTTCTTTTTTTATCGACTAGGGTTGAAACAAAAGAGCAATAAGAACATTTAGATGGACAAAGTGGAATCCCAAGATAAATCCCAATCCGATAATTTTCTTGACCAAGGTCGATAAAGGGTTGCTGTCTTTTGGCTAAATCCATAAGTAAACGGGATCGATCCTCGCTGACCCGATAATCGTTGATTAATTGATTAAAAATTTCTCTTTCAGTGATCCCCTTATTTGAAAGTTTTTGAACAATTTTTACCGGTTTTATACCGGTCATACTTCCCCACATTAATTCTTTGTGAAAATAATCAGATAAAAAATCATAGAGAAAGCGTTTATAAATTCGTTTATCGTCTAAATCCATAAGGTTTTTTACCAGATACGTTTTTTGATGGAAAAAACCTGAAGCATAATCGAGCCTTAATTCAATTTGATTGAAAATAGTTTTTTGGCTTAAACAAATATCCCAGTCACCAGAGAGAATTGTTTTTATACCGGGAAGAAAGGCCTGAACCATTTCATGGAAATAGTATTCTAATTCCGGTTTTTCTAAATTTAAAAGGAGAACACTCATTGAGCTATCTCCTAAACATTCAGATAGGGATTGTATCTTTTTTCATAGCCAATGGTAGTATTTTCACCATGGCCGGGGTAAACAAGGGTATCATCAGCTAGGATAAATAATTTATTGCGGATGGCTGCTAGTAGTTCATTTATGTCACTATCAGGAAAATCGGTGCGGCCTATTGATGTGTTAAACAAAGTATCGCCAGAAAATAAATGCTTGCCCGCTAGCAGGCAAACGCCACCTTTTGAGTGTCCTGGTGTATGAATAATTTTAAATTCAAGCTCTCCCACTTGAAGAGTTTGACCATCAACCAGAAAACCATCTGCTTCTTCCCCACTCAAATCAAAGCCGGCCATATAGGACAGATTTCGTTTCGGATCAGTTAGACACGCTTTATCATTTTCATGAATCAAAACTTTTGCACCTGTTTCTTTTTTTAATTTTTCAATTGCTCCAATATGATCAAAATGACCATGGGTAAGTAGAATATAATGAATGGTGAGTTCATGTTCATCAATAATTGCTTTAATACGCGAATCGGTAAAACCGGGATCAATAACTACGCCATTTCGGTCTTCATCCCAAACGAGGTAACAATTGGTCCCCATTACACCAAGGCTTAATTTCTTAATTTCCATAAATTCTCCTAAAAATTTTTTTCACTGTCTAACAAGAGGGTAACTGGTCCATGGTTAACCAAACTTACAGTCATTTCCTCTTGGAAAACCCCCGTTTTAATGGTAAGCTTTGATTCCTTTTTTATTTTTTCAACAAAGCGATCATATTTTTTTTCAGCCTCAATCACCGGCCCACAACGGCTATAACTTGGTCGCCGGCCTTTTTTTGAATCGCCATAAAGGGTAAATTGTGAAACAATCAGAATATCACCCCCCACATCAGTAACAGACTGATTCATAATACCATTACAATCATCAAAAATACGGAGCTTTAAAATTTTTCCAATTAAATAGTCCATATCTTTTTCCTGATCATCTTTCTTTATACCTAAAAAAATCGTCAGTCCTTTGTTAATTGAGGCAATTTCTTCCTCTTTAATGGATACACTCGATTTAGTAACTCTTTGAATAACAATTCGCATTTTAATTAAACCCGATAAATCTGGTTGACCTCCTTAATTTTATTTAAGTTTTTAATCAGTAAATTTAACTCCCGACGGCTCTTTACTTCGCAAGTTGCTGAAAAGAAATCATAGCCATTCTTATCACTTTTAGCATTTAAAGCCGTAACAGGGATATTCATATCAAGAAAAACTTCCGATATCTTAATTAAAGTCCCTGGGGCTTCGATGGCTTTAATATGAACCTCAGCCGTAAAGGATCCAGAACTGTATTTATTCCATTCAACTTCAACGATTCGACTAGGATCTTGTAGATTTAGAACATTGGAACAATCGGCCCGATGAATTGAAATACCCCGTCCTTTTGTAATATAGCCAACAATATTATCGCCTGGCACCGGATTGCAACATTTTGAAAAATGAACATCTATTTCATTATGGCCAGCAACTGTTACCATACTGCTTCTGCTTTGTCTTTTCTCCGGTTTTTTTAAAATAATTTCCTTAGTTTCTTCGGGAAATTCCTTGGGGAAAAGCATCCGCATTTTTTGAAAAACTGTTCCAATTTTGATGCCATTGTAGCCAATTGCCGCATAAAAATCATTTAAGTTCTTATATTCACATTTCTCCATCACAATTTCAAGGTTTCCTTGATTTAATAGATTACTGTGTTGGAGACCTTCTCGCTTAATTTCACGTTCAAGAATTTGTTTGCCCTTTTGAATGTTTTCTTCTTTTTCTTCTTTTTTAAAGTATTGTTTAATTTTATTACGGGCATGGGCACTTTTAACAAAGTTTAGCCAGTCGCGACTAGGACCATTAGAGTTTTTCGATGTCATCACTTCAACGATGTCACCACTTTTAAGTTTGGAATTTAAGGGGACAATTTTATTATTAACTCTTGCTCCAACACAATGATTACCAATATCACTGTGAATGCGATAGGCAAAATCAAGGGGGCAAGATCCGGCCGGTAGGGCGATGACAGCTCCTTTAGGAGAGAAAACATAGACTTCTTCATTTAGTAAGTCAACTTTGATTGTTTCGACAAGTTCTCCAGCATCTTCTGATTCACGCTGAAGTTCAAGCATTTGCCGGAGCCAAGACATTTGAATTTCATAACGGTTATCTTTTGAATCAACAATGCCTTCCTTATACTTCCAATGGGCGGCGATACCATATTCAGCAGTTTCATGCATTTCCTTGGTCCGGATCTGAATTTCAAAGGGTTCACCCTTTGGTCCCATGACTGTAGTATGAATAGATTGATAGAGGTTTGGTTTTGGCATAGCAATGTAGTCTTTAAAGCGTCCTGGTATTGGTGTCCACTGTGAATGGACAACGCCAAGAACACCATAACAATCTTTTAATGAATCAACAATAACTCGAACGGCAATTAAATCATAAATCTCATCAAAACTCTTGTTCTGGTTTCGCATCTTTCGGTAAATGCTATAAAAATGTTTAGAGCGTCCATAAATTTCAGCATGGGTACCAACGGCTTCAATTTCTTTACTTAAAACTTCAATCACTTCATTAATATAAGCCTCGCGAAGTGATTTTTTCATTTTTATCTTATTGACTAGATCATAATAGCCAGTTGGATCAAGGTATTTCAGGGAAAGATCTTCTAACTCCCACTTAATCGTGGATATTCCTAAACGATTAGCTAGGGGCGCATAAATATCCAAGGTTTCTCGTGATTTTTCAATTTGTTTAGATTCACGCATATACTCAAGAGTTCGCATATTATGAAGACGATCGACTAATTTAATTAAGATGACCCGAATATCTTTTGACATGGCTAAGATCATTTTTCTTAAATTTTCAGCTTGACTCTCTTCTTTTGATTGAAATTCAATTCGACCAATTTTTGTCACACCTTCAACAAGTTCAGCAATGTTTTCATTAAATTCTTCTTTAATATAATCGTAAGAATAGTCAGTATCCTCAATGATATCATGAAGAATTGCCGCAACAATTGTTTCTGTATCAAGTTGCATCTGAGCTAAAATGTAGGCAACAGAAATAGGATGAATAACATACTCCTCCCCTGATAAGCGTTTTTGATCTTTGTGAGCATATCGGGCTAATTGATAGGCTTTTAAAATCAGATCCGTATCCGCTTTCGGATTGTGTGCTTTCACTAAGTTTATGACATTGTCGATTTTTCCTTTGATTGCATCGTTTTCCATAATATTTCTGCCTTCTTTATCATTTAATTCTTTAATAGGGATAAGTAACCAATGTGTGAACAAAATAATCTTTTAAAAGTTCGCGTCCTCCCAGTTCTGTTAGCTCAATTAGGGTAATCAAACCAGCAATTTGACCACCAAGTTTTTCAATTAAATTGGTTGTGGCTTTCATGGTTCCACCGGTTGCTAAAAGATCATCAATTAAAATAATCCGATCTCCTGGTTTAATCACGTTTTTTTGAATTTCAATTATATTGGAACCATATTCAAGGTCATATTTCTCTGAGATTACCTCACCCGGGAGTTTCCCTGGCTTTCGGATTGGAATCAGGCCTGCTCCAATTGAGTAGGCGACTGGTGCTCCAAAGATGTAGCCTCTTGCTTCTGGAATGGCGATTAAACTAGCATCAAGGGCTTTAGAAACCCGGACCATTTCATCAATAACCTCTTTAAATACTTTTGGTTTTGCAATTAAACTATTGATGTCTTTAAAACTTATACCTGCTTTGGGAAAATCAGGATAGACGGCAATAACTTCTTTTAATCCCATTATACACTCCTTTTTAATCCGTTATTTTTTCTAATTTTATCATTAGTTGTGAATTTTGGATATCCTTTTTTTCGGATATCGGTAATATTCCTATTTCGAGGATATTCTTATTTAAATTATAAGTAATTAGTTTATTTTCTTTTAGAATTTCTAAGCTCATTAATACTTGGTACGGATTTAGCGAGATTTTCCCAAAATCCTTTAGTTCAATTTTACTTTGTTTATTTTCAATTTTTAAAAACCGATAAAATTTTCGAAGGCTATTAATCGAAAGTTCCAGGCTTTGATGAGCTAATCCGTTGAGGTATTGATTTAAAAGGTGTTGATCAATAGAGTCTGCCTCTTTAATATAAGCAACAATAATTTTAGCTTTTTCCAAGTCATAAAGTGGATTGATTTTGATATCTTTGATCTGTAATTGAAGATTTTTTCTTCCCTGATAGTCATTAATTGATAATTTGACAATAAATGATAAGCCCGAATTTTTCTGGGATTTTTGGTCGTTTAATAAGTTTTCATAAGAGCCCATTCCAAAACCAACCCCTCGAATACCTGAGAAGTCAATCCAGAGATGATTGTTTTCTTTACCCATTCGTCCATAGTTATTGATCTTGGGATTATCTATTAAAAATTGAATACCTGGATTTCCAATACCACACGGTTCAAATAAGGTTAATTCACGATAAAAACCTAAATTTAAATCCTGAAGAGATAATTTTTGATCATAATATATTTTCTTTTGAAGCATATTTTTCAGATTGGTCTCTTGGCCATAGTCTTCAAAGGCTTTTTTCAGATCGCCAATCTTATCTTGACAAATGGTAAAACCGGCGGCCTGTGCGTGCCCACCAAAGCTTGTAAATAGATGGTCAAATGATGATAAAGCCTTAAAAAGATTAAAACCTTCAATACTTCGACAAGAGGCTTTTCCAATGCCATTTTCAAGCCCGATGACAATGACTGGACGATAGTAGACTTCTTGAATACGACTGGCCACAATTCCAATAACACCGCTGTGCCAACCCTCACCATGAACAATAATAAGTTCTTTTTTAAAAAGACTTTCTTTCTCAATTTGTGCCATGGCTTTTAAAAGGATTTCTTTTTCTAAGTCTTGCCTTTTTTTGTTTTCATCACTTAAAAATCCTGCTAGAAAAAATGCTTTTTTAGGATCATCTGTTGTCAGTAATTCAACGATTCGATCAGCTTGCCCAAGACGGCCAGCTGCATTAATCTTAGGGCCGAGAATAAAGCCAAAATGCCAGGCTTTAATATCCATTAGTTCACTTATAGTAATTAATTGCTTGAGTCCCAAATTTTTGGGTTTTTCATTTAAGTATTGAAGACCTAGGGAAACTAAGGTTCTATTTTCGCCAGTTAGGGGGACTAAATCAGCGACAGTTGCCACAGCAACACACTCGATAAACTCCTGGAAATCATCATTTAATTTTAATTTTAGGCTTAAAGCCTGAATCAATTTAAAGGCAACACCGGCTCCACAAAGCTCAGGATATGGATAATGAGAATCATTTCTCTTGGGATTAATAATACTAAAGGCATCGGGTAAGATTTCATGACATTCATGATGATCAGTAATGATAACATCAACCCCGTGCGAATTGCAAAATTCGATTTCTTCTAGGGCTGAAATCCCGTTATCAATTGTAATTAAGAGCTTCATTTCTTTTTTTATTAAATCACTAAGGGGTGTAAGATGAAGGCCATAACCAGTGACTAGGCGATTAGGGATATAATAATCAACCTTACAGCCAATTTTTTTTAAAAAAAGATAGAGAATGGAGACACCAACGGTTCCATCAGCATCATAATCGCCGTATAAATAAATTACTTCTTTTTTATCCCGAGCCTTAAGAATACGAATAATTGATTTTTCCATATCTCTTAATTTAAAAGGATCATGAAGATCAGTAAATTGCGGATTGATAAAGCTATCATTTTCTTCTAAAGAACGGATACCTCGATTAATCAAAATATCAGCGATCAAAGGACTAAGCTTATTATTATTTTGTAAGGTCTTTTTAACGCCAGCAAAAAATAAAGGATCCTTGTTAGTCGTTGCCATCTGACGGTAAATCCATTTAGTTTTTGTCATTTGTTTTCCTTTTGTTTTTTTAATATTTTATCGGCAGCCTCAATTAAATTATAATTAAGGCTGCCGATAATGAATTATTATTTTTCATTTAACTTTTGCTATTTTTTTATTGCTATCAATTTTATTTTTTTGGTGATTTTTTATTTTATACCATAAGGTGGAAGCAACAAAAACAGATGAATAGGTTCCAACAATAATACCTACAATTAATGGGAGGGCAAAATCTTTAATGGCTTGGACACCAAGGAAATAAATCGCTGTGATCGCAAGCAAGGTTGTGATCGAGGTATTAATACTTCGTTGAAAAGTTTGTGAAAGACTAGTATCAATTAAATTTTCATAATCAAACTTACCAAATTTATTTCGATTTTCTCGAATACGATCAAAAACAACAATTGTATCATTGATCGAATAACCAAGAATGGTTAGAATTGCGGCAATAAATGGTGAATTGACTTGAATTTGAAATAATGAATAGACTCCCAAAACAATAATTAAATCATGCACTAAAGCCATAACGGCTGTTAAACCAAACAAAAATTCAAAGCGGAAGGTAATATAAACAAGCATTAGCATTACGGCAACAATCGATGCAATAATGGCATTACGAGTGACTTCAGCACCAATTGATGGACTGACTGTATCAATTGAAAGTAAATCAGACGCTTGCAAATCATATTTTTCTTGGAAAGCAGAAAAAAGAGCTTGTCGTTCTGCTGTTGATAAATTTTCTTTTGTTGAAATAATAATTTGGGTCTTATCTTCACCAGCATTGGTGATGTCAGCACTTTCGTCAAATTCATCGACAAGCAATCGTGCTTCAGCAGTATCAAATTGAGTATTTAAATCAATGGTAACAATGGTTCCACCAATAAAATCAATGCCATAATTTAGTCCTTGAACTAAGAGAGAACCCAGACTGACAAGAATTAATAGAGCAGAAACAATAAACCATAGTTTACTTTTTTCCATAATTTTAAATTTTCTCATCTTAGTTGCCTCCAATGCCGTAAAATTTAGGATTTTTGAATAGTTCAGTCTTAACGAACAAAATAATCAATTGCTTGGTAATAACAACGGCAGTGAACATACTCAAGAGAATTCCTAGAATTAAAGTTACGGCAAAACCCTGCACACTTCCACTTCCTAGGAAAAACAAGACCGTACCAGCGATTAAAGTCGTCACATTTGAATCAAGAATCGTTGAAAAAGCTCTCGAAAATCCAGAATCAATCGATGTTAAGAGTGATTTTCCTAATTGTGCTTCTTCCTTGATGCGCTCAAAAATAATAACATTGGCATCCACTGCCATCCCAATTGATAAAATCATCCCAGCAATTCCCGGCAAGGTTAAGGTGACGTTAAGAGCGACCATAATGCTTAATAAAAGCATCATATATACAATTAAAGCAAGGTCGGCAATCAATCCAAGACCACGATAAAAGAAAAGCATAAAGATTAGAACAAGCCCAATTCCCACAGCACCGGCGAAAATACTTTTAGCCAAAGAATCCTGTCCTAAGGATGGTCCAATGGTTCTTACTTCGACTGGTTCTAATTTTACCGGAAGTGCCCCACCACGGATCAAGGCTGCTAAATTGCCGGCTTCTTCAAGACTTCCCATTCCTTCAATAACCGCTTCTCCAGTTGTAATAGCAACATTAACAGTCGGAGAAGAAATGATTTCATCATCTAACTTAATTTTAATGGTTTGACCGATATAGGTTTCTGTTGCATTTGCAAAAAGTTTTGTGCCATTTTCACTAAATTTTAAGGTTACGACGGGCTCTTCTAAGCCAGCAGCATTTTTTTGCATCACCCCTTTTGAATCGACCACATCTTTCCCCGTTAAAATAATACTATCATCAGGGGCCAGAAATTCAAGTTGGGCCGTTTTTCCAATCAATTCTAAGGCTTCTTCTTGATCTGTGACTGATGGAATGGAAACCCGAATACGATTTTCTCCTTGTTTTGTAATTGTAGGTTCAGTTAGGCCAATGGAATCAATTCGTTGCCGAATCGTTAAAATTGCTGATTCAATTTTTTCCGGCGTAACCGGGTCATCGACAGTTCCCTCAGCTTCTAATACGACATTAACCCCACCGGTTAAATCAAGACCATAATTCATCTTATTACCAATGCCACCAATATCATAAATACCTGCAGTCACACCATTAAACAATATATAGGCTGTTAAGGCAATAACAATGATTACGCCAATTAAGGTAAACACGCTTTTCTTTTGAAAGCCCTTTTTACTCATACTAATCCTCCTCAAAGTATTCTTTTTATATTAAATAAGATTTTTTACCGAATCAAGACGTTTTAAAACGTCTTCTTTTCCCAGCAAGTCCATTAAGATCGTTAGATCCGGTCCATGCATTTCACCTGTAATCATAATACGGGTCGGCATATAAAGGGCTTTCCCTTTTATTTTTTCTTCTTTTTGTATTTCTTTGAGGATCGTTTTTGCTGTGGTTTGATCCAATTTATTGCTAGCGGTTATTTTTTTCACAAGGGCTAAAAACAACCGACTGGCTGATTCATCCTTCAAAAGGGATAGTGCTTGGTCATCTTCAATGCAAAACCCATCATCTAATATGTCTTTAAGTTCTTGGGGAGCTTGACCAAAATAATCAAGGCGATCACGAAGTAATTCCCCTACCTTCTCCAGCCATTCTTTTTTTTCGGCAACTTCTGTCACCTTTAAATAATTGGCTTCCACTAAATATGGGATTAAATTTTCTACCAATTCTGCAAGCGGTAATTGTTTAATATAATGGGCATTCATCCAATTTAATTTATTGCGATCAAAGACCGCTCCAGATTTATTAATCCGGTCAAAATTAAAATTTTCGATTAATTCTTCTAATGTAAATATTTCTTTGTCATCTTTAGGGCTCCAACCAAGCAAAGCTAAAAAATTAATCAGTGCTTGTGGTAAATAACCTTTACTTAAAAAATCGCCAACTGAAACATCTCCTTGCCGTTTACTTAATTTTTTATGATCATCATTTAAAATATTTGGCAAATGGACAAATTCTGGTTTTTCCCAACCAAAGCAATCGTAAAGATAGATATGCTTTGGTGTAGATGGCAGCCACTCTTCACCGCGAATAATATGGCTAATCTTCATTAAATGATCATCGATCACGACCGCAAAATGATAGGTCGGAAAACCATCTGTTTTAATCAATACCTGATCATCTAAATCATTGCTATTGACGGTGATTTGTCCGCGAACTAAATCATTAAAGACAATATTTTGGTCAATGGGAAGTTTTAAGCGGATGGTATAAGGATCTCCGGCTTGAATTCTTTTTTTAATCTCATTAGGGTCTAAATGTCGACAATAGCCATCGTATCGAGGTGTCTGGCCCTGGTCTTTTTGAGTTATTCGTAATTGGTCTAACCGGTCTTTGGAACAAAAGCAATAATAAGCATGCCCTTTTTCCAAAAGTTCTTTAATGTATTCATTATAAATATCTAATCGTTTAGATTGAATATAAGGACCAAAGGGGCCATCTTGACTAATCACCCCATTGTTAACGATCAAACCCTCATCAGGCTTTAAGCCAGTGATAGATAAAGCTGATAAGAGATTTTCGACTGCTCCTTCTTCATATCGGCTTTGATCAGTATCTTCTAGGCGCAGCAAAAATTTACCATCGTTCTTCTTAGCAAAAATATAATTATAAAGCGCCGTTCGTAAACTTCCTATATGAACATTCCCTGTAGGACTTGGCGCAAATCGAACTCTAATCATTTATTCCTCCATTATCTATATTTCATCAACTTTATTATTATATCACTTTGGATCGATTTTTCATAATGAGTTTTGCATTACGAATCAGATTTTTTTTTCCACGCCAAGCTAACGCCGTCGTAGAGAATTCTTTTTTAAAGGCTGCATTACTCATTTCGATCAAGGTCTTTAAATTGGGATAAGCCTTATCTTGGGAAATCTGAAAGGCTGGTTGACCGGTTTTTTTTAGCTTTTGATTGTAGGGACATACTTTTTGGCAAATATCACAACCATAGAGGTATTGGGTAAATGTTTTTTCCTCTTCTTTAGAGAGAGTCTTTTTTTGGGTCAGATAGGAGATGCATTTTTGCGGATCAAAATGAAAAGAATCTTGAAGTGCTCCTGTCGGACACGCTTCAATACAAAGTCGGCAAGAGCCACATCCAGCTGCTTCTACTTGATTTTTTTCAAAGCTAATTGTTTGATTAATTAGAATTTGCCCTATAAAAAAATAAGATCCATAGTCTTTATTGATTAGGCAGTTATTTTTTCCAAAAAAACCAAAACCTGCTCGGTAAGCAGAGCCACGATCAATTAAGCCGCTGTTATCGACAAAAACTTTATATTTAATTTCTTCAAGGTTTAATTTGTGGCAATGTTTATTTAATTTTTTCATTAATTCATCGGCCTTATATCGAAGAACAAGATGGTAATCAAGTCCTCTAGCAACACTAGCAATTTCACCGCATTCTCGGTTATTCTTTGGTCTTTTTAAAGGATGAAAATAATTAACCCCAATGGCAATGCCCGTTTTGACAGGTGGGTAAAAATAATGATAATTAATACGGTTTTCTGGTATTTCACCTTCAAAGCCGGTTACCTGACCTTTTACAAAGCGATCCTTTAAGCGCATAAAACATTCGTCTAAAGGATCGGTTTTAAAAAGTCCAATTAAGTCAAGGCCAGATTCACGGCCAATTCTTATAATTTCTGCTTGTTTTAACATTTTAAAAGAAGCCTCTATTCCATAAGTGTTTCAATCTGATCCCATACTTCTTGATAACCCAAAGCTGCCTGGGTTGAAAATAAGATAATTTTTTGATGTTCACTACCATTGAGCATTTTTCTTATACGGGCTATCGATTTTTTGAGATCATTTCGCGTTAATTTATCAGCTTTTGTAGCAATAATAATGGGATTAATGCCAGAATAAAGCAACCAATCGTACATCAGATAATCATCTTCTGAAGGCTCATGTCTGGAATCAACAAGGAGAAAAACACTGACAATATTCTTTCGGGTGCGAAGATACTCTTCGATCATGACACCCCATTTTTCCCGTTCTTTTTTTGAAACCTTAGCATAGCCATATCCAGGCATATCGACAAAATGAAACAATTGGTTAATCCGATAAAAATTCATTGTTTGTGTTTTCCCTGGACTTGAACTTGTTCGGGCCAGAGCTTTTCTTTTAATTAAAGTATTGATAAATGACGATTTTCCTACATTAGAACGACCTAATAGAACAATTTCAGGTAAATTATCGTCAGGATATTGGGCTTTTGATACAGCTGAAATGACAATTTCTGCTTTATTAACTTTCATTATTTCCTCTTTTAGACTTTATTTAAAAATAATTTCAATGACTTCATCCATTTTAGAAACCAGATGGATATCAAGTGCTTCTAAAACAACTTCTGGGACATCCTCTAAATCTTTTTCATTATCTTTTGGTAGAATAACCGTCTTAATGCCTCCACGATGGGCTGCTGTTAATTTTTCGCGAAGTCCTCCGATAGGTAAAACACGACCTCTGAGGGTGATTTCGCCAGTCATTGCTAAATTTTGAGAAACACCTTTACACGTTAGGGCTGAAATAAGAGCTGTAGTAACGCTGATGCCAGCAGAAGGACCATCCTTTGGAACTGCTCCTTCTGGCACATGAAGATGAATGTCTTTTTTTGTGTAAAAATCAGGATTAATAGCTAATGTTTCAGCTTTCGATCGAATAAAGCTGATCCCGGCTTTGATTGATTCTTTCATCACATCACCTAATTGGCCGGTTATTTCGATTTTTCCAGTCCCATCAATGACAATCACTTCAATTTGGAGGGTATCACCCCCTACTGGTGTATAAGCTAATCCATTGACAAGCCCTATTTCTTTTTTATCTTCAGCCATATCAAAACGGTATTGTCTTTTCCCTAAAAACTTCTCGAGGTTTTTTTGAGTCACAGAAAGGGATTTTCGTTTTTTTTCAACAATTTCTTTAGCTGCAACCCGACACACTCGAGCAATTTTTCGATCTAGTTCCCTGACCCCAGATTCTCTAGTGTGATATTCGATAATGTTTTTAATAACGGCTTCAGAAATTCGGCAGATGGATTTTTTTAAGCCATGAATTTCTAATTGTTTGGGAATTAAATAACGCTTGGCAATTTCTACTTTTTCAGATTCAACATAACCATTAACATCAATCACTTCCATACGATCTAAGAGTGGCCGTGGAATAGTTGAAAGCGAATTGGCCGTTGTAATAAAAAGAACCTGTGAAAGATCAAAAGGTAGTTCTAAATAGTGATCAGTAAAGCTATTATTTTGTTCAGGGTCTAAAACTTCCAGTAAAGCAGATGCTGGATCGCCATTAAAATCTTGACGGAGTTTATCAATCTCATCTAAAAGAAAGAGGGGATTTCTGGTTCCGGCCTTTTTGATATTATAAATAATCCGCCCTGGTATCGCTCCGATGTAGGTCCGCCTGTGGCCTCTAATTTCAGCTTCATCTCTAACACCACCAAGAGACATCCTTATATATTCTCGATTTAAGGCTCGGGCAATTGATTTAGCGATCGATGTTTTTCCGACTCCAGGTGGTCCAACTAAACAAAGAATGGGTGATTTTAAACCACTTGATAATTGGAGGACTGATATATACTCCAGTATCCGTTCTTTGACATTTTTTAAAGAATAATGGTCTTCATCAAGAATACGTCGTGCTTCAGATACATCTATCGTTTCTTCTGTTAAGGTATTCCAAGGAAGATCGAGAATCCATTCCACGTAAGTCTGAATTAAACCAGCTTCTGAAGATCCTTGGGGAACCTTGTTTAAGCGATTAATCTCACCTAATACTTTATTTCTGACTTCATCTTCAAGGTCTAATTGATCAAGGCGTTCTCGATATTTTTCAACATCTGTTTGAACATCACTTTCCCCAAGTTCACCCTGGATCACTTTAATTTGCTCACGAAGATAATATTCGCGTTGGTGTTTATACATTTCATTACGAACTTTTTCATCGATGTTATTTTCGATTTTAATCATCTCGACTTCTTCTGTCAAAATTTCATAAGTTAATTGCAAACGTCTATTTACATCTGTTTCTTGAATTAAGCGTTGGCTATCTTTTAGTTCTAAGAATAAATTAGCACCAATAATATCAATAAGTTGATTAGGATCTTCGAGTGCCTCCATTGAAAGAATTAGGTCTGAAGCGACCTTTCTTGTGATATTCATATAGTTTGCAAAAGACTCTTTAATCATTCGCATCAAAGTTCGATTTTCTTTAGTATCCCGGTAATTTGAGATAACAAGAGCCGTCTCGACCAGAAAATAAGGGTCGGTATTTTCAAAACGGATGATTTCACGGCGTTCTTTTACTTCAACTAAAACCCTTACTAAATTATCAGGCATTTTTAAAAGTTGTTTTACTTTTACACGACAGCCAATTCGATAAAAGTCATCAATTGAAATTTCTTCCTTTTTCATCTCTTTTTGAGTCACTAAAAAAGCCATTTGATCCTTTGCCATGGCTATTTCGAGAGCTTTTACTGATTTTGGCCGACCTACGTCAAAATGAACAACCATACCTGGAAAGACACTCATTCCTCTTAAAGGGATAAGTGGTAGTGTTTCTTTTTCCAAGATCAGCAATTCAGGATCTGATAACTTAGTTTGATTTGATGCGTTTTCATTTAGGCTATTATTTTTCATGTTTTTCTTCTTTTCCCTTTCCTACTCAAGCCATTTGATTAAAAAGAGGCTGCACAAAAGATCAAATGTACGTTAATCTTTGATTTATCGTACTTTGATTTTGAACAGCCATCACTTAATAATACTTAAGATACTTCGTCACTAGTCTTTTTTTGAGAGTTATCCTTATGACTAAGAATTAAAATTGGCTCGCCATTATTATCGACTACTTCCTTTGTGATAATTACTTTTTCAATGTTTTTATTGGAAGGTGCTTCATACATTATGTCAAGCATAATGTTTTCGATAATCCCCCTTAAACCCCTCGCTCCGGTTTTAGTATCCATTGCTTTTTTAGCAATGGCAACAAGTGCTTCTTCTTGGAATTCAAGTTCAACATCTTCAATATTAAATATTTTAATATATTGTTTAACTAGAGCATTTTTAGGTTCGGTTAAGATCTCAATTAAGGCATCCTCATCCAAATAATCAAGCGATGCAATAACTGGAATTCGTCCAATAAATTCTGGAATTAAGCCATATTTTAATAAATCTTGTGGCTGTATTGTTTTAAAGGCTTCATCTTTTAATTTTTCTTCAGAATTACGGATATCAGCCCCAAATCCCATTGAACTTCGATCAATCCGTCGTTCAATGACTTTATCCATTCCATCAAAAGCTCCACCACAAATAAATAAGATATTCTCAGTGTTAATTTGAATAAAATCTTGGTGTGGATGTTTGCGACCTCCTTGGGGCGGAACGTTAGCTACAGTTCCTTCAAGGATTTTAAGAAGAGCTTGCTGGACACCTTCTCCACTGACGTCTCGAGTAATGGAAGGATTATCTCCTTTTTTGGCAATCTTGTCAATCTCATCGATATAAATAATTCCCTTTTGGGCTTTCTCGACATCAAAATTGGCGGCTTGGAGTAATTTGAGTAGAATATTTTCAACATCTTCTCCGACATAACCAGCTTCTGTTAAGGATGTTGCATCAGCTATGGCAAAGGGAACATTTAAAATTCTTGCTAACGTTTGAGCCAGTAATGTTTTTCCTGATCCGGTTGGCCCAATTAATAAGATATTGCTTTTTTGTAGTTCAACATCAGAATCTTGGTCATCGATACAAGCAATCCGTTTGTAATGGTTATAAACAGCAACGGCTAAAGCTCTTTTGGCTTTTTGCTGGGCAATCACATATTCACTTAATTTTGATTTAATTTCTTTTGGTTTTGGTACACTCTCAAGTTCTAATTTTTCCGACATTCCTTCAACTTCTACAATTTCTTGGCAGAGCTCAATGCATTCGTTGCAAATATAGACACCAGGTCCTGCTACCATTCGTTTCACTTGAGAATGGCCTTTGCCACAAAAAGAGCATCGGGCAGTATCAAATCCTTCTTCATTATTTTTCATCGTTGGCCTCCTATCTGGAAACGATAATTTCGTCAATCAAACCATAAGCCTTTGCTTGGTCAGCACTCATGAAATTATCGCGATCGGTATCCTTAGCAATGGTCTTTATTGGTTGGCCAGTTCGTTTGCTTAAAATTTTATTAATGGTTTCTCTTGTTTTAATTAAACGTTTGGTATAAATTTCCACATCAGCACTTTGTCCTTGGGACCCCCCTAGTGGCTGGTGGATCATAATTTCACTGTTAGGTAGTGAAAAGCGTTTTCCTTTTGTTCCGGCAGCTAGTAAAAAAGCACCCATTGAAGCGGCCATTCCAACACAAATTGTTGAAACATCACATTTAATATAATTCATCGTATCAAAAATAGCCATACCTGCCGTAATACTCCCACCAGGACTATTAATATAAATTTGAATGTCTTTTTCGGCGTTTTCAGATTCAAGAAAAATAAGTTGACCAACCATTAATGCTGCTAAATTATCGTTGACCTCACCATTTAAAAATATAATTCTTTCTTTTAACAACCGTGAGAATAGATCATAAGATCTTTCTCCAGCCGCTGTTTTTTCGATCACCATGGGAACGAGACTTCCTGTCATTCCTAATGGATTTATGAAATCATTTGTCATAAACTCTCTCTTCCTGCTTTCCTTTATTTATTCAGCCTTAACGACAGCAGCGTCTAGCATCATTTCTATCGTTTTACGTCTTTTTACATTGGCTTCTATATATTCTATCATTCTTTCCTGTAAAGAACTTTTGTATTCTTCAAAATCTTTACCATAAGCATCAGCAAAAGTTTTTATTTCCTTATCAAGATCTTCTTCGGGTGCTTGAATATCTTCCACATCACTAATTTGTGCTAGAACCAATTCAATTCGGATGTTTCGTTCTGCTTCTTTTTTTAAGTTTTCTCTAAAATCTTCAACTTTAGTATTGGTGTACTTAAAATAATCATCAAGAGAAAGGCCTTGCTGACTCATTTGTTTTTCGAAATTGTCTAAATTACGGTCAACTTCTTCTTCAATCATTATATCAGAAATATCAAATTCAGCCTGATCTACAGCAAAATCGACGACTTTCATTTCAGCTGCATTTTTTAATTGCTCTTTTTTTGTTTCTTTTAGATTAGCTTCAATATCCGATTTCATTTCAGCTAAGGTATCAAATTCGCTCGTATCTTTTGCAAACTCATCATCAATTTCAGGCAATTCTTTTTCTTGAATTCCTTTTATTTCAACCTTAAAAACAACATCTTTCCCTTTTAAATTTTCGGCATGATAATCTTCGGGAAATGTTATATTAACCTCAAGCTTGTCACCAATTTTTGCTCCGATTAGCTGTTCTTCAAAACCAGGAATAAAAGAGCCACTTCCAATTGTTAATTCATGATCAGAATCTTTTCCGCCTATAAAGGCTTCATCATTTAAAAAACCTTCATAATCAATCGTTGCGATCGATCCGTCTTTTACCTGACCTTCTTCAAGGGTGATAAGACGGGCATTTTGTTCTTGTGTTTTTTTAAGTTCAGCCATTATTTCATCCTCTGAAATAATCGGATCTAAGGAATCAATTTCTGCTCCCTTATAGTCGCCTAAGACAATCTCCGGTTTAACACCAACTTTAACGATAAAAGTGGCCCCTTCTTCTTCACTGATTTTTTCGATTCGTTCCAAATCAGGATGGGTAACGGGATTAATATCCGTATCGGTTAAGGCTTGTTTATAGGCTTCTGGAAAGACAATATCAATGGCCTCTTCTGTAAAAACACCTTTTCCATAATGGGCTTCGATAATTTTCTTAGGTACTTTTCCTTTTCTGAAACCTTGAATGGAAAATCTTTTTTTATTTTTATCATAGGCTTTTTTCACCGCTGCTGAATAATCCTCAGGGCTAATTTCAATTCTAAGTGTTGCAGTACCTTTTTCTATACTTTCTAATGTTGAACTCATGTTTTCCTCCGTATCTTTTATTTAAAATTATGATTTGTTTTCAATTTTAACAGTATAACATAGGAATATTACCTTATCAAGAATGAAAATGTATGCTGCTATAAATTAGTCTTATTTTAATCTTATTATTTAAAGTAATGGTTGATTACAGCTTTAATTGCTTAATTTTTTAACAATGGCAAAGCTCAGACGCTAACGTCTGAGCTTTCTCATTGTTAATGTATTTTTTAACCACCTAGATAAGCTTCTTGTACTTCAGAATTTTCAAGTAGGTCACTGGCATTGCCAGCCAATTTGATAATTCCAGTTTCGAGTACATAGCCACGATTGGCAATATGCAAGGCTTTTCTAGCATTTTGTTCGACCAGCAAAACCGTGGTTCCCTCATCATTAATCGTTTGAATCATATTAAAAATTTCATCGACTAATAAGGGGGCTAAGCCCATTGATGGTTCATCAAGTAGGATCAACTTTGGTCTGGTCATCAATGCACGACCCATTGCCAGCATTTGTTGTTCACCACCACTAAGTGTTCCAGCGGTTTGTTTTATTCGCTCTTCAAGTCTGGGAAAATTCACAAATAATTTTTCCATATCTTCTTGGATTAAGGCCTTATCTTTTCGGATATAAGCACCCATTAAGAGATTTTCATAGACGGTCATCTCAGAAAAAATACGCCTTCCTTCTGGTACGTGGGATATCCCTAGAACTGGAATTTGGTGAGAGGGAACCTTACTGAGATTTTCACCTTCAAAAGAAATCATCCCTTCACTTGCTTTTAAAATCCCTGAGATAGTTTGAAGAATCGTTGTTTTACCTGCTCCATTTGCACCAATAAGGGTTACAATTTCACCTCGTTTTACTTCAAAATTGATTCCTTTTATAGCATGGATTTTCCCATAATGTACATTCAAGTCTTTTACCTTAAGCATAGTTGCCTCCTAATCACCGAGATAAGCACGAATAACGTCAGGGTTATTTTTAATCTCATCCGGCGTTCCTTCAGCGATTGTTTTACCATAATCAACGACTATAATTCGTTCACAAATGCCCATAACGAGTTTCATATCATGTTCAATTAAGAGAATGGTAATGTCAAACTTATCGCGAATAAAGTGTATTGTGTTCATTAATTCCGTCGTTTCATTGGGATTCATCCCTGCGGCTGGTTCATCGAGCATTAAAACTTTGGGATCTGTTGCTAGAGCCCTAGCAATTTCTAATTTTCGCTGTTGGCCATAGGGGAGATTTTTAGCGAGTGTTTCGGCATATTCACTCATATCAAAAATATCTAATAATTTCAGACATTCTTTTTTTGCCTTATTTTCTTCAGTCCAGAATTTTTTTGTCCGAAACATACCTTGGACCATATTATAATTAATGAAATTATGATAGGCAATTTTAACATTTTCAATCGCTGTCAGGTCTTTAAATAAACGAATGTTTTGAAAAGTACGACTAGCTCCCATTTTTACAATTTCATGGGTGCTTTTTTTAATAACAGTCTGATTATTAATCGTAATATCCCCTTGCGTCGGAACATAAACGCCGGTTAACATATTAAAAATGGTTGTTTTCCCAGCCCCATTAGGTCCAATTAAACCTACTAATTCATGGGATTCTAAAGAGAGGTTAAAATTATCGACAGCTGTTAGGCCACCAAATTGCATGGTAATATTTTTTGCTTGCATAACGGCCATTATTTATCACCTCCATTGATCGACGTTTTTCTTTTCTTTCGAAGGGTTAAAGTCTCAATAAACTGAGTTAATGAAAATTCCGATCGTCCCAACATCCCTTGTGGTCTAAAAATCATCATAATAATAAGTACTAATGAATAAATAAGCAAGCGATATTCAGCAAAGCCACGCAACATTTCTGGTAGAACTGTTAGGACAATGGCTGAAAGGATTGATCCAGTTAAACTTCCTAGACCGCCAAGAACAACGATAACAAACATTTCAATTGAAAACATAAAGGCAAACTTGCTTGGTTCTAAAAAAGCTTGATAGTGGGCATATAAAGCACCACCTACGCCAGCAAAAAAAGCTGCCAAGGTAAAGCCTAAAACCTTATAGCGTGTCGTTGGAATTCCTGCTGATTCAGAAGCAATCTCATCTTCACGAATTGAAATAATGGCTCGCCCATGTTTAGAACGGCCCAAAGTAAAAATAAGGACTGCAACAATAACTGTGATCAAGAAAACGTTATTAAAATTAACGAGTTTTGAGATGCCTTTAAAGCCAGCAGCCCCGCCCGTTGGTTGAAAATTAATAAAGAAGATTCGAATAATTTCAGAAAAACCAATGGTAACAATGCCTAGATAATCGCCACGTAGGCGAAGGGTTGGTCCTCCGATTAAAATACCAAAAATGCCAGCAGCAATACCACCAACAATAATTGCTAAAAAGAGTAGTATAATTCCGGGCAAAACAAAGCCATTGGCAATAATTGCTTTTGTAAAAGCCGCCGATGCATAGGCACCAATTGCCATAAATCCAGCATGACCTAAGGCCATTTGTCCTAAAAATCCGGCTGCAATATTAAGGCTTAAAGCCATTATAATCATAATGCAGGTAATAATCATGATTCCAATCATGTAATTATTAATAATTTCTGTTTGAATTAAAATAAAAAACACAACATATAAGAGTGCAATTGATATGGCATTAATGAGATACGATTTTTTCTTGTGTTGATCCATTCTTATACCTTCTCTCTTGTGTTTTTACCGAGAATTCCCGTCGGTTTGAATAATAAGACAATAATTAGAATTGCAAAAACAATTGCATCAGCCCAAGTCGTTGACAAATAGGCCTTTGTCATCGTTTCGACCATCCCAATAATAAAGCCCCCGAGCATAGCACCTGGCACAATCCCGATCCCACCGAGTACGGCTGCGATAAAGGCTTTAAGCCCAGGCATAACCCCCATTGTTGGATAAACTTGAATGTAGGCAACACTATATAATACACCACCAAGGGCACCTAGAGCAGATCCAAGAGCAAAGGTTAAAGAAATGGTTCGATTGACATTTATGCCCATCAGAATCGCAGCATCCTTGTCTTCAGAAACGGCACGCATGGCACGACCCTGTTTTGTTTTTCGAATATACAGATCCAATAATATCATAAAAACAAGTGATAAACCGATGGTAATAATCGTCGTCGAACTAATTTCGATACTTCCTATATTAATCATTATTTCTGGGAATAACTTAGGCATTACCTTTGGATCGGCTTTAAAAATTAGTAAAGCTAAATTCTGTAAAAATAAACTTACGCCAATCGCAGTAATCAGTGCTGATAATCGCGGTGCATTTCTAAGTGGTCGATACGCAACAAATTCAATGGCTACACCGATAATTGTCATAATCAGCATTGATACTAAAAATACTGCCCAAACCGGCATCTGAAAACTGGTTGCAGCAATAAAAGCAAAATAAGCACCGAACATCATGATTTCACCATGGGCAAAGTTAATTAGTTTAATGATCCCATATACCATGGTATAACCAATTGCAATCAGTGCATAAATACTTCCCACGTTGAGCCCATTGATCAGCTGTTGCAGAAATAAATTCACATTGACTCCTCCTTTAAATA
>CAZJGM010000011.1:0-29955 GCA_964545675.1 uncultured Lachnospiraceae bacterium
CATTGATTGCTCTTTATTGAAAGACCCTCTTGATTTTGGCCGTAAAATTCCTTGCCTTTTATTGACTTTTTTCATAGAATTCGTTATAGTGAATAGATTAAGTTGTACAAAATAATATAGTTTGCTTAAAACTTGAGATTGGGGCCCATATGTTAAAAAGCATGACCGGATTTGCTTGCAGTAATTACCGTGATGAAGAAGTCGAATTTAATATCGAAATTAAAACGATCAATCATCGTTATCGGGATTATTTTCTAAAAATTCCCAAAGCATTTAATACCATCGAAGATAAAATTAAAAATACTATTTCTCAAAAAATAGCTCGAGGTCGGATTGAGTGTTTAATTAAATACCATGAAATTGGTGAAAAAAAGAAACGCCTTGTTTTTAATCGTAACTTAAGCCAACATTATATTAATCTCTTGAAAGAGATTAAAGAAATGGATCCAAATATTTCTAATGAACTTGATTTAAGCTTAATTTCGCAGTTTCCTGATCTTATTAGAATAGAAGAAGATGCTAGTGATTCCAATTTAATTTGGACAAAAATTGAACCTGAATTAAATAAAGTACTTAATCGCTTAAATGATAGCCGTTTAAAGGAAGGCGAAAATTTAAAGAAAGATATTCTTTTAAGAAATGAAAAAATCAAGGTTTGGATTGATATTATTGCCAAAAGAGCACCAGAAACTTTAGTGAAGTACCGTCATGATTTAAAAGAAAAAATAAGTAACTATATTAAATCCAGTGAAATTGACCAAAATCGTCTCTTAACTGAAATAGCCATCATGGCCGATAAACTAAATATCGATGAAGAACTGACACGTTTAGAGAGCCATACAAAACGCCTTGAAGAAATTCTAGGAGAAGTGGATCCGATTGGACGAAAACTTGATTTTTTAATCCAAGAAATTAATCGTGAAATCAATACCATTGGTTCAAAAGCCAATGATTTGCTAATATCAAATATTGTTGTGGATATAAAAAGTGAAATCGAAAAAATTCGTGAGCAAATTCAAAATATTGAGTAAAGGTGTGAAAAAATGAGTAATTGTCCGATTGTAAAGAAAGAATTAAAAGAAACATCCTCTTCAGACCTGTTTTTTGAAAGAGAAACGGGTATTCTCATTGTAATTTCAGGCCCCTCTTGTGCAGGAAAAGGTAGTGTTTGCAAAATTATCTGCAAAAATAATCCTGATCTTAAACTATCCATATCAGAAACAACCAGAGAACCCAGAAATCATGAAAAAGATGGGAGAGATTATTTCTTCGTCAGTAAAGACGAATTTGAAAAACGCATCAGCCAAGGAAATTATCTAGAATATGCCTCAGTCTATGAACATTTCTATGGCACGCCAAAGCATCATGTTGAACAACTTTTAAATGATGGCTACGATGTTATCTTAGAGATTGACATTCAAGGAGCTGCTAAAGTTCGTTCTGGATACAAAGAAGGTATTTATATTTTTATTGTTCCACCATCGATGTCAGAATTACGACGACGAATTGAAGAACGGGGAACGGAAAGCAAGACCCAAATGGAAATGCGCTTAAAGTGCGCCAACGAAGAAATAAAAAATGCCGATGATTATAGCTATATTGTCATTAACGATGACCTAGATGATGCTGCTAATAAAGTACAATCGATTATAACAGCTGAAAAGTGCCGAACGGAACGTTTGAAAAATAAAATAAATGATATACTAGGGAGATAAGGATGAGAGAACCTGCTTTAAATTTACTAATTGGTAAAACAACAAACAAATATTCACTTGTAATTGCAACGGCAAAAAGAGCCCGCGAAATTATTGAGGGTGACGATGCGTTAATTAAAATAAATAACGAAAATCCTGTTAGCATTGCAACTGCAGAAATTGCCAATGATCTGGTCCACTGCATTTGTTATCAAGAAGAGGGATAAATTTGCTGGGCCTTCAAGGGAGAAAAACTTGGAAATAGCAGCTCTATATTTGAATCAAAAGAATAAACGAATTGATAAAGTTTACGATTATTTAGTTCCCGCTAATTTAGAAAATAAATTAAAAGCTGGTATGCGTGTTATCGTAAATTTTGGAAGAGGTAATCGTGAACTCGAAGGCTTTGTCATAAAAATCAAAAAAACAAACGAACAAGAACGAAAATTAAAAGTAATTAAGAACCTGATTGATCAAGAACCGGTGCTAAATAAAAAACAAATTGATTTTTGCATCTGGATGAAAAACTATTATTGTAATTTATTCTATGAAAATCTTGCTTATTTTGTCAGTGCCATTCCGATTGTTCGAGAACGGTTGATTGAAATAAATTCAGACGAAAATACATTTGCAGTTAATAGGATTAGACAAACTTATTTTTCTCAAAAAAAAATCATCAATTATAAACGAATAAAAAAAGAAGACCGTGAATCGATTAGTCAAATGATTGCTTCTGGTCAATTAATCGAAAAAAAAACTTATCATGTTTATCAAGAAAGTGATCAGAAAATTTATTATCTTAAAAATAATGCCTGTCCAGAAGACTGGCGATTGGGGCTTGTTCAAAAAAAGATAATAAATCTTCTTAAAGTGCGGGCATTAAAAGAATCAACTTTAAAACAGCTCATTCCCCAATATAAAAAAAGTGTCCCTTCACTTATAAAAAAAGGACTCATTAATGAAGATATCCTTTCTAAAAGCTCTGAAAAAAATCTGTGCTTTGATCAAAAATTTAAGCATCCAGTTGTTCTCAGTAAAAATGAACAAGCTCTTTATAAGTCTTATCAGGAGCTAACAAGGAGGGGCTGTCTTTTTCTTTGTCATGATCATGTCAGTAAATATCGGATTTTATTTAAACTTATTCAAGAGCAAATTGAAAGTGGAAAATCAGTATTAATCCTCTTTCCAGATATTAATTTATCCTATCACCGATTGGAATTGTTCATTAAATATTTCGGTGACAATTTTGCGGTTTTTCATCATAAACTTAAGGCTAGTGAACAACGTAATATTTATCAATCGGTAAAAAACAATCAGACTCGGCTCATTATTGGTGTTCAAGGGGCCTTATTTTTACCCTTTGTCAATCTTGGCCTAATTATCGTTGATGATGAACACAGCCCAAGTTATCATGCTATGGGATTACCAAAATTTCACATCCCTGATCTGGTTGAGAATTACACCAGACTTTTAAATGTCCCCTATGTTTTAATGGATGATATTCCTAGAATAAAAATCTGGCATGAGTTATCAACTGCTAAGATTGGTCTTCTAGAAATTGGGAAAGCACTTCAAATAAAAGACCTTAATATTGTTGATATGCATCAAGAAATGCTTGCTGGTAATTTTAAGATGGTCAGTCATTGCCTCAGTGGCGAAATTAAAAAAAATCTGCAAAATAAGCAGTTAAGTGTGCTTCTTATCAATCGAACTGGTTATTCAAATGGCATTATTTGTCGTGCCTGTCGGGAGGTCCTCAAATGTCCTGATTGTAAAGTTGCTCTTAAATATAATGCTCAAAAAAATAGTCTAACTTGTAATTATTGCTCGTACTCAAAAAAGATGATGCAAAACTGCCCCAACTGTGGTAAAAAAGAACTTCGCCATCTAGGCATCGGGATTGACCAATTTCAAAAAAACTTACATGATCAATTCCCAAATGCCCGTATTGTATCAGTACAAGGGGGGCTATCATTAAGCAAAATTAAACAAATTAATGAAGCCTTAAAAGAGAATCAAGTTGATATTCTTATTGGAACCCAAGTCCTTAATAAACATTTCTCTTTTCAGAATATTGGTCTAGCGGCCTGCCTTTTAATTGATCGCGATTTAAATTTGGGTGAATTTGATTCTTCAGAAATGACCTATCAAATTTATAGCCGTTTCTTTAAAAAAGCCTTAAAGAAAGGAGCTAAAGGAATTATTCAGACTAATGACCCTCAAAATGATACTATTCTTTCAATTGTTGAAAATGATTTTGAAAGTTATTATCACAATGAAATTGAGTTTAGAAAAATTTTAAACTACCCCCCCTTTTATGAAATGATTGAATTTAAAATCAGCCATCAAAGTAGCGAATGGGCATCAAATGATGCTTTGCGTTTTTATATTCTTATGCGTGATTACTGTAAACTTAAAATGAAGGAAAAGACCCTCTATCTCTTTAAACCAAATGATTATGGTTTAATTAAAAATGGAAAATCAGTAGTACAAATCATTTTAAAATGCAGTGATTTAAGATTCTTTCAAATAATGATGGATTATCTTATTAAAAATGGTGAGATTGAAAAAATCAAATCAACAATTAGTTTTAAAATAAAAAAATAAAAAAGGAGAATAAAATGGCAATACGACAAATACGAATTGATGATGATCCCATTCTCAGGAAAAAATCAAAAAAAATTGATACCATTAATGACCGGATCATCGAATTAAATACTGATTTAATTGAAACAATGCAAAAAGCTGAAGGGGTTGGTTTAGCGGCCCCACAAGTTGGTATTTTAAAACAGATGGTTGTCATTGATATAGGGGATGGCCCAATCACTCTGATTAACGCTAAAATCCTGACGACAGAAGGGGAGGAAATTGATGAAGAAGCTTGCCTAAGCTTGCCAGATCAATCTGGAATGGTAAAAAGGCCAAAACATTTAATCGTCGAAGCAATGGACATAGAAGGTAAGCTTTTTAAATTAGAAGCAGACGATTTATTAGCTAGAGCGATCTGTCATGAATTAGATCATCTAAATGGTGTTTTATTTATTGATCGAGTAGAAGAATGAGTCCTTTAAAAATTATCTTTTTTGGAACGACTGATTTTGGCGTTCCTTGTTTAGAGAAACTAATTCATTCTAATCATTTAGTTCAGGCCGTATTTTGCCAACCAGACCGTCCCAACAAAAGAGGACGAAAAATTGACTATTCACCAATTAAAAAATTAGCACGTCAGCATGAGCTCACGATCTTACAACCTGATCGGATTAAAGATGAAAAAATAGTCACAGTTTTAAAAGATTATCAGCCGGATTTATTTATTGTGGCTGCTTATGGGCAAATCTTGTCCCAAGAAATTTTAGATATTCCCCAATATGGGGCTTTAAATATCCATGGCTCTCTTTTGCCCCAATATCGGGGAGCTGCACCAATACAACGGGCAATTATCAATGGGGAAAGAAAAACTGGCGTTACGATTATGCAGATGGATGTCGGAATGGATACGGGGGATATCCTTGTCAACGATGAAACAACGATTGATCATCAAACAACTTTTGGTTCATTGCATCAGGAATTGTCTCTTCTTGGTGCTGATTTGCTTTTTAATAATCTAGAAAAAATTATTGAAGGGAAAATTGTTCCCATTAAACAAGATGACGATACTGCCACTTATGCCAAAAAATTAACAAAAGAAACTGGCCATATTACTTGGAATGAAAAGGGTAATGATATTGTTTCTCGAATCAATGGCTGTGATCCGATACCGGGTGCTTATTTTTTCTTGGACGATCAAAAAATCAAATGTTTTTCGCCGGTTTTTAATTCAAAAGAATTAAATGATTCTCCTGGTACAATCATCGAAGCCAATGATCATAATGGCCTTTTAATTGCTTGTTCTAATGGCTTTGTAAACTTACTAGAAATTCAGGCTCCTGGTAAAAAAAGAATGGAAACAAAGCTATATTTGAGAGGAAACCCCATTGAAAGTGGAAAAGTACTAAAGTAAAACTAAGATTGTTTTTAGAAAGGTCGTTTATAATAATTCTATATAATTGGAGGAATAAATATGTTTTTCATACCACTTAACCTTACCATTATCATTTTAATCCCAGGGATTATTTTTGCCGCCTATGCCCAAAGTCAAGTCACTAGTGCTTATCGCTCTTACAGTAAAGTTCCAACTAAAAATGGATTAACCGGACGCGATGCCGCTCGAGCACTTTTAAATCTTAATCAATTGGCAAGTGTTGAAATTGAAGGGGTTTCAGGAAATTTAACGGACCATTACGATCCTCGCAAGAAGGTCATGCGCTTATCACAAGGGGTGGCTGATGTTGCCAGTGTTGCAGCGGTTGGAATTGCTGCCCATGAAACCGGTCATGCCATTCAAGACAAAGAAGGTTATGGCCCCTTAAAATTTAGAAATTTTATTGTTCCAGTCTCTGCTTTTGCATCAAATTTAGCATGGCCACTTTTCTTTATTGGATTTCTTTTTGGACAAACGACTTGGGGATATGCTTTAATGGATTTTGGAATTGTTCTTTTTATCTTAGCACTTTTTTTTACCATCATCACCTTACCGGTAGAATTTGATGCCAGTCGGCGGGCTGTAAAAGGTCTTGTTGATAACCATTTAATTGAAGCCAGCGAAGAAGTTGGCGTTAAAAAAGTCTTAAATGCAGCGGCACTAACCTATGTGGCAGCCGCTTTAATGGCTTTACTTAACTTAGTCAGACTCCTTGTTTTAAGAGGATCGAGGGATTAATGGGCATCCGAGAAGAAATTTACCACTCATTACTACGGATTAATTATAAAGGCGCCTATTCAAATCTTGAGGTTAAAAATGTTTCAAAAAGCCACAAGGATGAGGATCGACGCCTTTATCTACGGGTTGTCTACGGAAGCTTACAAAATCAAATGGGCCTTGATTATTTAATTCAGAAGCAATCTGGACGACCCGTCAAAAAAATCCAAAAAGAAGTCCTTGAGATTTTAAGGATTGCTTATTATCAATTATATTTCCTTGACCGTATGCCTGCCTATGCAATTGTTAATGAATCAGTCAAATTGGTTGATAAAATTAAACCAAAGGCAAAGGGGTTTGTTAATGGTGTCTTGCGAAATGAGGTCAGACGGATTGAAAAAATTGGAGTTCACTGGGAATTTCCAGAAATTAAGGATCCTCTTAAGCTAATCTCAATCAAATATTCCATGCCACTTTGGATAATTAAAAAATATATAACTGTTTTTGGATTAGAAAAAACGTTAAAAATATTCGCCAGTTCACAAGAGGAACCCCCTTTTACAATCCGCTGTAATACTTTAAAAATAAGCCCTGAAGAACTTAAAAGGCAATTCGAGATTTTGGGTGTTGGTGTCAAAGAGGGGAAATATAGCCCCCTTTCTTTGCATCTTGAAAATTTAGGTGTTTTTCACCACCGAATTCAAGAATCAAGTCTTTATCAAGATGGTTTATTTGCCATTCAAGATCAAGGTGCCATGCTTGCTGTTGAAGCCCTTAATCCCCAAAAAACCGATCAAGTTTTAGATATGTGTGCAGCTCCCGGTGGAAAAACAACGTATTTAAGTCAATTGATGGAAAATCAGGGCCATATTATTGCCAGAGATATCTACCCTAGTCGCTTAGCCTTAATTGAGGCCTCTACTAAACGAATGGGATGTACTAATATTACCATTGAAAAAAAAGATGGTCTTTCTCTCGCAAAAGAAGACAACGAACGTTTTGATCGCATCCTGCTTGATGCCCCTTGTTCAGGTCTTGGGGTCTTCAGACGTAAAGCAGAGATTCGTTATCAAATTGATGAAAAAGCGATTCAAGAACTGATTACCCTTCAGGGGCATTTATTGGAAAACGCACTCTATGCTTTAAAACCCGGTGGCTTTTTACTTTATGCTACCTGTACCATTAATCAAGACGAGAACGAAAAACAAATTGAAAATCTCCTTAAAAAAAATACTAATCTTTCAATTATTAATATTCATGAAAAACCTTATCATTATACTCAGCCACTGATGGATGGTTGTGATGGGTTTTTTATGTGTTTAATACAAAAATGAATTAAAATCATTTAAGAAACTTTACAATAAAATTACAAAGCTAAAATTGTTATTTACTAATAAATTTGGTATAATAAAAAATAGTGTTTAGATACTTGTAATTACATAAAAGACAGGATTATAATGAAAACAAATATTTTCGGACAAACTCAAGATGAATATACTATGCTAATGAAAGAATTAAGGGAGCCTGCCTTTCGATCGCAGCAATTATTTCAATGGCTTTATCAAAAAAAGGTCTTTGATTTTTCAGAAATGACAAATTTTTCAAAAAATTTAAGAAATCAATTAGATGAAAAGTTTTTTATCGGCCATGGAAAAATCAGTCAAATCCAAGAGGATTTAAGCGATCAGACTAAAAAATATTTAATTGAGTTTCCCGATGGTGAAAGGGTTGAGTCTGTCTCCATGCACTATGAACATGGTCTTTCCTTATGTCTGTCAACCCAGGTTGGTTGTTCAATGGGATGCCATTTTTGTGCATCGACTATTTCTGGAAAAAAACGTAACTTAACAACTGGTGAAATGCTTGATCAAATTCTACTCGTTGAAAAAGAAATAGAGACTAATATTAGCCATATTGTCCTGATGGGGATGGGAGAGCCCTTGGATAATTACGATTCTGTTTTAAAATTTATTTCCATTGCCCATTTGGGATTGGGAATCAGCCAGAGGCGGATCACTCTTTCGACTTGTGGCTTAATTCCTGAAATTAAGCGTTTAGCCAGTGAAAAACTGCAAATCAACCTTGCCATTTCTCTTCACGCTAGCCAACAAGAAAAAAGAGAGACCTTAATGCCAATTGCAAAAAAATATCCCCTGCCTGAATTAATGAAAGTTTGTCGTTATTATTTTAAGGAAACAGGAAGACGCATCACTTACGAGTATGCTTTAATCAAAGATTTCAATGATCATCAAGAAGATATCGATGGATTAGTTCATTTATTAAGAGGATCACCCCATCATTTGAATCTTATTGATTTAAATGAGATTGCCGAAAGTAACTTTAAGCAAAGCGATCGTTCCGATTTGTTTTTTCAGGCATTAAAGAAAAATGGGATTAATGTTACAAAAAGACGTAAGATGGGACGAGAAATTGACGCAGCCTGTGGTCAGTTGCGAAAAAACAAGAATAAGGTGATTATATGAAATGTGCCTACGGTTCCAATGTAGGAATACAACGAAAAGTCAATCAAGATGCATACTTAGCCGCAACGATAAAAAATATTGATCGAACATCCTACGTGTTCGCCGTTGCAGATGGCCTAGGTGGTCATCGAAGTGGTGAAATTGCCAGTCAAACGGCTGTTGATTTTATTAAAAACAATTTATCACGGATCCGTAATTATTTTGATTCAGAAGAAATGATGGCCTTTGTGAATGATATTAATCATGAATTAAAAAAAATCGGAGATGGTGAACCGGCTCGTCTAGGAATGGCAACCACTTTAACCATGTGTATCCTCGATGGCGATGAATTATGTATTTGTCATGTTGGGGATAGTCGTGCTTATGCCATTACTGAATCGGAGATTAATCGATTAACTAAGGACCACTCATTGGTTCAGATTTTAGTAGATGAGGGAAAAATCACCCAAGAAGAAGCTGAAATCCACCCACAAAAAAATGTTATCACCCGGGCCCTAGGAACGGATACTTCGGTTAAAGTAGATTTTTATCGCTACCCCGTTGATCCAGAGTCTACTTACTTAGTCTGTTCAGATGGTCTTTTTAATATGCTTTGTGATCGTGAAATCAAAAAATTAGTAAATGAAAATAACCTAGAGCAAGCAGCAAAATTGCTGATCGACTCTGCCAACAAAAATGGAGGTAAGGATAATATTACCGTTGTCCTATTTAATCCTCTTGAAGGAGGAATAGATGCTCAGTAGAACATTAGGAAAACGGTATGAAATAGTTGAACTTATTGGACGAGGGGGGATGGCTTATGTCTACAAAGCGAGGGATCTTAAACTCAATCGCTATGTTGCAGTTAAGGTATTACGAGAAGAATATACCGAAAGCGAACAATTTATTAAAAAATTTGACCGAGAATCTCAAGCGGTTGCCTGCTTATCCCATCCAAATATTGTCGGCGTTTACGACGTTGGTGTCCAAGATAATATTTATTATATCATTATGGAGTATATCGATGGAATTACCTTAAAACAGTATTTACTTCGAAAGGGTAAAATTAATTATGTCGAAGCGACTCGGTTTTTAGTTGATATCTCTAATGCTCTGCGTTGCGCACATGAGAATAAGATTATTCACCGCGACATTAAACCTCATAATATTCTATTAACCAGAGATCTTGTTCCAAAAGTCGCTGATTTTGGAATTGCCAGAGCGATCACCAGTTCAACTGTTACCATGACCAACCAAACGATGGGATCAGTCCATTATATTTCACCTGAACAAGCACGTGGTGGCTTTATTGATGAACGTTCTGATTTATACTCGCTAGGTATCCTTTACTATGAATTATTAACCGGCAAATTACCCTTTGATGAAGAAAATACCGTTACCATTGCCATCAAACATATCCAAGAAAATATTATCCCACCCAAGAAAATAGAACCCCAAATACCAGAAGCGGTTAATCGAATTGTTATGAAGCTGACCGAAAAAAAACCAGACGATCGCTATCAAAACGTTGATGAACTGATGAGTGATTTAGATCGCGTTATTGAAAGCACTGGTGGTGGAAGCGACGGTCATGGCAATAATCATGGTCGCAATGATACCCACATTATGCGCGAAGGTCTTTTCCACACCGAGGATACTGGGAATCATTTGATTGTCGATGAAGATGATGACGATAACCTTGACTTTGATAAAAATCGAACGGCTAAGCCAAAGAAAAAAAGGAAAAAACCAATTATTGCTATCTTTGTTGCAATTACCCTAGTGGCCCTTACCCTTATTGGCTTAGGTGTCTTTTCAGGAAAAACGATCAATGTTCCGGACATTAAGAACATGACGGTGACCAAAGCCACTCAAACCCTTGAAGAAGTTGGCTTAAACCTTGAAGTTGAAAAAGAAACTTACCATTCAGAAATAGAAGCAGGTATTATTATCAGTCAAAATCCAGAGAGTAACCAGGAAATAAAAACTGGTAAAACAGTTAAAGTGACGGTAAGCCGCGGTACTAAAACGGGTGAGATTCCTAATGTTGTTGGAATGAGTGAATCTGAAGCGGTAAAAACGATTGAAGCTGCCAATTTTTTAGTTGGTGAGATTATAAGAGAATATAATAAAGACCAAGCGGCAGATATTGTCTTTGATATGAATCCTACTGGGGCAACAACAGCAAATGAAGGCACAAAGGTGACCATTTACGTCAGTAAAGGACAGGATCTATCAACCGTTCCGAGTTTAATTGGCTTAGCAGAAAACGAAGCCCGAACACTTTTATCAAATGCTGGTTTAACACTAGGATCTGTCGCCTATGAACCAAGCCAAAGCTTTACTGAAGGACTTGTGATCGAGCAAAGTATTGCTGCTAATCAATCGGTTAATCGAAATTCTTCAGTCGATTTATTAGTTAGTAGTGGGAAAATATCCACTCAAAAATTAGCAATCAATCTCAATGAGTTTACCAAACTAAATCCACCTGAATCGGTACAGGTAAAGGTTATCCTCTTTTTATCTGATAAAACAGAAAAGGTTGTTTATGAGGGAACAAACATGTCTAATGATAGTTTTTCAGTTAACGTAGAAGGATATGGACGACAGGTATACGAGGTATTTATCAATGGCAATAGCGAAGGAACGGGATATATTGACTTCTAATAGTTTAGAAACTCAAAAAGGCCGAATTATCAAAGGCATCGGTGGATTTTATTATGTGAAGATTCTTGATTCGCAAACGATTGTCGAATGTAAGGCTAAAGGATTATTCAGGCATCAAAAAATGGTTCCAACCGTTGGTGATTGGGTAGAAATTAGTATCGGAGACCAAGATGGTATCTGGATTATTAATACTATTAAATCACGAAAAAACTTATTTGTCAGACCACCTGTGGCCAATGTCGACATTGGCCTTCTTGTCTTCTCACTTAAAAACCCAAATCCTGATCTTTTGCTAATCGATAAACTTTTGCTTCAAGCAGAAATTCAAAATGTTGAGCCGATTATTTGTTTTACTAAAAAAGATCTCGTTAAACAAGCACTTATTGATGATCTGAAAAATATTTATGATAAAACACCCTATCAATGTATTTACCTCGACCAATTTGATCAACAATCAATGGATGAAATTATGGATGTTTTTACTGGTAAAACAGCTTTTTTAGCCGGACCATCGGGAGTCGGAAAATCAACAATGGCAAATTTCTTTTTTTCTAAAAAGGTCATGGAAACAGGACCTTTAAGTAAAAAGCTTAAACAAGGAAAACATACCACCCGCCATGTTGAATTGTTAATTCTTAATCAAAACACCTATTTACTGGATACACCTGGATTTTCTTCTTATCAGATTCCTAAAGGGATTGAAACAATGGATTTAAAAGAGTATTTTCCTGACTTTATAAAAGGTGCCTGTCGTTTTGATTCCTGTATTCACCATAAAGAACCAGGCTGTGCTGTAAAAGCGGCTGTCGAAGAAAATAAAATTAGTCCAATTCGCTATAGTCACTACCTTAATTTTCTTAAAGAAATCCAAAAAGAGGAGCGATATTAATGAAAATTCTTATTTTTTCAAATGGAGCCTATCTTGATCATAATTTTTATCGACAGATGCTCAAAAAAGAAAAAAATACGTTTATTATTGGAGCTGATGGGGGAGCCAATATGCTTCGAGAGCTTGACCTTCTTCCAAATTTAGTGCTTGGGGATATGGACTCGATCACAAGCGATAATCTTCTTTACTATCATCAAAACCCTTTAGTTAAAGTGGAACCTTATCCGGTTATGAAAGATGAAACCGACACTGAGCTTGCAATCATACGGGCAATCGAAATGGATGCCGAAGAAGTTATTCTTTATGGTGGTCTAGGAAACCGTTTTGATCATAGCCTTGCTAATGTCTATTTGCTATCACGTTTAACAAAAAAGGGAATTAAAGCCAAGATGATCGATGAAGTTAATGAAATAATCCTCCTTGGTCAATCCACCAATTTTAACTTTGAACCCGATACGCTTATCTCCTTATTACCACTCGGTGGAAAGGTGGAAGGAATAAAAACAAAGGGTTTTCTTTATCCGATTTCAAATAAAGCAATGGAAACACAAACTCCTTATGGCATTAGTAATGTTGTTAAGGATCGTCAGCAATCGATTGAATTTAAAAAAGGGATGTTGCTTTTAATTGTTATCCATGAATAAAGACACAAAGAAACGGCTACTTTGAAAAACAAAGCAACCGTTTCTTTAAAAATTTTTGGAGCCTACTTACTAGGCGCGATCAACTTTATTGGATCTTAAGCAACGTGTGCAGATGTTAATGCTTTGCGTTGTTCCATCAATCACAACTTTAATTTTTTGTAAATTTGGTTTCCAAATTCGTTTGTTGTGTTTATTTGAATGAGTAACATGATTTCCGGATACAACGGTTTTTTTACATACAAAACATTCTTTAGCCATAATAGTCCCTCCCTTGCAATTACCTTTTGTAAAACAAACTATATTATATCATTGAAAAAGAAAGAAATGCAATAGAAATTTTGACTTGTGACTAAAAAATATGTAAAATAGGATGACTAAGAATAAAGGAGTTAGAAAAATGAAAATTAACACTCATTTAGGATATATTGATATTACTAGGAAAACCATTGCCGATATTGCTGGTAAAGCGGCGATGGAATGCTATGGACTTGTGGGAATGGCTCATCAAAGAGGAAAAGACGGATTAATTGAAATATTAACTGGCGAGCAAGCAAATAAAGGAGTTGGCATCAGTATCGAAGATAACCGCTTAATTATTGATCTTTATGTGATTATCGAGTATGCGACAAAAATTTCTGTCGTTGCTGAAAATATTATTTCAAATGTCAAATACAATGTCGAAAAACAAACCTCTTTATCTGTCAAGCGGATTAATGTAAATGTTGTAAGTGTGCGTGTTTAAATGGAGGACATCATGAATAATCAGAAAATTGACGGCAAAACATTACAAAAAATGTTCGAGTTTGGAGCAAGACATCTCGAACGCAATAAAGATATTGTCGACGAGCTTAATGTCTTTCCAGTCCCCGATGGTGACACCGGAACAAATATGTCCTTAACCTTTAGCCACTCAGTTTCAGAATTTTCTAAAATTGAAAATTTTAATCTTTATAATGTTACAAAAACTGCATCCTCCGGGGCTTTAATTGGGGCAAGAGGGAATTCAGGGGTGATTCTTTCTCAGCTTTTAAGAGGCTTTTCAGAGGGGTGTAAAAACAAAGAATCATTAAGTGCAGAGGATATTTCAAATGCCCTTAAACAGGCCTCTAATGTTGCCTATAAGGCCGTGATGAAACCCACTGAAGGAACGATCCTCACCGTTGCAAGGGAAATGAGTGAATTTGCGATTGAATCTTATAAGACGTTTGATGATCTAGGTGCTTTTCTCGAAGCGATTCTTAAGCAGGGAAAGCTTAGCCTCCTTAAAACACCTGAACTTCTGCCTGTTCTTAAAGAAGCCAACGTTGTTGATGCTGGGGGACAAGGTCTTATTTATATTCTTGAGGGAGCTCTAAAAGCCTTTAATAATGAAGAATTAGGCTATGATATTAGTCCCATTGTCAGCCAAAACAACCAGCTTAAAGCCCTTTCTCATTTAGATAAATTCGTCGATGATTCTCATATGAAAGCAGAAGATATTACCTTTGGTTATTGTACCGAGTTTATTATCAATAATGCTGTTGACTTAGTAGAAGAAAGCTTTCGAGAACAATTAAATAAACTTGGTGATTCAATTGTTGTTGTCAAAGATGATGAGATCGTCAAAGTTCACCTTCATACCGATAATCCTGGTTTAGCTTTAGAAAACGCCCTTCATTTTGGGCAACTCACCCGGATTAAAATTGATAATATGCGTGATCAATTTGCGGCAATTGCAAAAGAAAGCAAGCCACCACTAATACCCTATGGCTTTATTGCCGTATCTCCTGGTCCAGGCCTAACAAATATCTTTAATGACCTAGGAATTACCCGAGTTATTTCGGGAGGGCAAACCATGAATCCTAGCACTCAAGATTTTTTAAATGAGATTGACAATCTATCAGCAGAAACAATTTTTCTATTTCCAAATAATGGGAATATTCTTATGGCGGCCGAACAAGCAGCGACAATTTCTGACAAACAAGTTTTTGTCATCCCTTCTAAAACGATGCCACAATGTATTTCAGCGATGTTAATGTTCTCTGCTGAACAAGATCCCTTGACCAATCAAAAAGCCATGAATGAGGCGATTTATGATGTTACAACTGGTGAAGTAACCTTTGCCATACGAGATACTAAAATCAATGGCTTAAAAATAAAGAAAAATAATATTATTGGTCTTACTAATGGCGAAATTAAACATACTGGAAAAAATTGCGAAGAGGTAACGAGAAATCTGCTAAAAACAATGGTAGGCGAAGAAAGTGAACTTATTAGTATTTATTACGGTCAAGATATAACAAAAGAAACTGCCACACATTTGTACGATACCTTAGTCGATGAATTTGAAGATTACGATATTGAGCTTCAATACGGCGGTCAACCTCTTTATTATTATATCGTTTCCGTCGAATAGGGTCTAAGACTAGGAGGCTAGGATGAAGTGGGATGATCCAGTTTCAGTTATAAAAGGGGTCGGAAAGAAAAAAACTGGCTATTTAGCAAATAATAACATATTTAAAGTTAAGGATTTGTTAAATATTTTTCCAGTTAAATATATCGACCGGAATTATATGCCAAGAGAAGACGACCTTATCGATAATGAACTGATGACCTTTAAAGGAGTTTTTCAAAATATTGGTAACATTCAATTTGTAAAAAGTAAACTAAATTTATTCACCTGCAAGGTTAAGTGGGAGTCTTATGTGGTAACGATTGTTTATTTTAACCAAGCCTACTTAAGAAATACACTAAAGCTAGAGACACCTTATTTTTTTTATGGACGAATAAGAAAAGAAGGTCATCAACTTAAAATGATAAATCCACAAATAATTGAAGCCAAAAATCCAAAATCTTTTTTCAACCTTCAACCAGTCTATTCCCAAGTACAAGGACTCAATAAAAATGATATAAGTAAAATGATCGGCACGATTTTAGAGAATCTGAGTGAGTGGCCAATCGATCTGCCTTTATGGATTCGCCGTAAATATCACCTTTGTAGTAATCACGCTGCTTACCGCTATATTCACAAGCCCACTCAAGCAAGTGACTTAAATATTGCAATAAAACGGTTTAAGTATGACGAAGCCTTAACAATAAATTGCGGTATTTTATCAACATCATTACAAAACAATTCCTCGATGATTGAACTAAATTATTTTGACGGTTTGAATATTTTTATTAATTCCTTACCCTTTGAACTAACCAGTGATCAAACAAAAATTATCGGAGAAATTGTCGCTGAACTTAAGGCTAAAAAAACAATCAATCGATTGATTCAAGGGGATGTCGGTTCTGGAAAAACAGTGATTGCTATTGCCATTGCCTGCATAATGGGGCAAAATGGTTATCAAGTTGCTTATATGGCTCCAACTGAGATTCTAGCTGACCAGCATTATCAGACCTTTAAAAATTACCTTAAGCATAGCGGCTTAAGTATCGGTCTTCTTACTGGCAGTCTTTCCCCGAAAGAACAAAAAGAAATTAAGAACGACCTTTTATTAGGAAAACTATCGATTATCATTGGCACACATGCCTTATTTCAGGAAAGTGTTAACTATTATAATCTTGGACTTGTGATTACAGACGAGCAACATCGTTTTGGGGTCCGGCAAAAAGCAAAATTAATGCAGAAAGGCTTTGAGCCTCATACCTTAGTAATGAGTGCCACACCAATTCCTCGGACACTAGCTTTAATTTTTTATGGTGACCTAGCGGTTTCTTATCTAAATGAAATGCCCAAGGGGCGTAAACGTGTGAAAACCCACTGTTATAGTGAAAAAAGCTTACTCAAAATATATGATTTTTTAAGAGCTGAAATGACAAAAAAAAGACAAGTTTTTGTTATTTGTCCCTTTGTTGAAGCCTCTGACATGATGGAAGAAGTCAATGATATCGAATCTGTTTTTAAAAATCTTCAGGCCCTTTATGAACCTGAATTTAAAATTGCTTTTCTTCATGGGAAAAAAAGTGCTGCTGAAAAAAATAGCATTATCAACGACTTTAATGCTGGTTTTATCACACTTCTTGTTGCCACTAGTATTGTTGAAGTGGGGATTGATGTGCCAAACGCAACGGCTATAGTCATTTTAAATGCCGAACGTTTCGGTTTAGCACAACTTCATCAATTAAGAGGCCGAGTTGGACGTGGAAATATCCAGTCTTTTTGTTTTTTAGTGACTAATTCCAAAAATGAAGAGACAATTCAGCGGATGCGTGTCATCGTAGAAAATAATAGTGGTAAAGATATTGCTGAAGAAGACCTCAAGTTAAGGGGACCGGGTGATTATTTTGGATACAAACAACACGGTCTGCCCGATATGAGATGGCTTAATCCACTAGAAGATATTAACATTATTGATGATACCCGTAGTCTTGCCAAAGAAATAATCCAATCAAAAGAAAAAGAAACAATGATTTACTATGATAAAATTCTCAATTATTTTTATCAATCAATTACAGAAATATCTTTAAATTAGGAGCGACAATGCGTATAATAGCAGGTGAAAAAAGAGGAACACATTTAGTCACACTAAAAGGGCAAAATATTCGCCCCACATCTGATAAAATAAGAGAAGCAATTTTTAGTAGTCTTCAATTTGATCTCCTTGGTGCTAAAATTTTTGTTGATCTTTTTGCTGGATCTGGAGCAATGGGAATTGAAGCATTGAGTCGGGGTGTTGAAAAAGCTTATTTTTTTGATGTTTCTAATGAAAGTTTAAGCACTATTAAAGAAAATTTAAAAAAAACAAATTATGAAAATAGGGGATTTGTTTTAAAAAAAAGGGCAAAAGAGGCGATTAACTATTTAAGTAAACAAAAAATTAAATGTGATTTTATTTTTCTGGACCCTCCTTATTCTCAGGGGCAAAGCCTAATTGACCTTTTAAATCATATTAATCAAAAAGAAATATTAGAGAATTATGGAAAGATAGTGATTGAAGCAGAAAAATCTGTTATAATGCCTATAGAAAAAAGCAAGCTTCTTTGTTACAAAAAAAAGAAGTATGGCAATACATTAGTTCGTTTTTATGGTGAGGAGTAAGATGAATTCAAAAATAGCAATTTATCCAGGAAGTTTTGACCCCATTACATTAGGTCATCTTGATATAATTAAGCGAGCAGCTAAAATTTTCGACAAAATTATCGTTTGTGTTATGTTTAATGAGAGTAAGAAGTATCTTTTTTCCTTAGAAGAACGCTGTTATTTTATCAAAGAGTGTATCGCCGATTTAGGACTTGAAAACATTGAAATTGATAGTTATGATGGTCTTCTTGTTAAATATGTCCGGATGAAAGATACCAATATTATTATTAAAGGGCTCCGGGCGTTATTAGATTTTGAGTATGAATTTCAAATGGCCTTGACAAATAAACATCTTGATAATGAAATTGAAACTTTTTTTATGGTCACGAATAATAAACACTCTTATATTAGCTCAAGTCTTGTAAAAGAATTAATAAAACTAAATGCTGATGTTACCGGTTTTATCCCTAAAAATGTTGAAAATGCGATGAAAAAAAAGTTTGAGGAAGGAGGTATTCAATAATGGTACAAGAATTGCTGGCAGAACTAGAATCAGTAATTGAAAATGGAAATACGCTCCCTTTTTCGTCAAAATCATTAATTGATCCCGAAGAAGCCATTGAATTAATCGATGAAATCAGAGATACATTACCAGATGAACTTAACGAGGCAAAAAAAATAGTGTCTGAACGAAAACGAATTTTATTCGCTGCCCAAAATGAAGCCAATCGAATTAAAACTGAGGCCGAAAAAAAATACAAAGAATTACTGGATACTCACGAGATCACAAGGGCTGCCAATGCCAATGCCAATGAAATTATGCGAAATGCAAATCAAAGTGCACGAACACTCAAGCAAGGTACTCAAAATTATGCCGATAAGCTATTGTATAATATCCAAGTAGAATTAAAAGAAATGAATGAACGAATTGAACAAAATAGAAGAGAACTAAAAAACATAAAATGAGATGACAACGGGTTGTGTTCACTAGACACGCCCTTTTTTATCGCATAAAAGAAGAGGTAAAAAATGATCGAATTAGGTAAAACACAAGATCTTATAATTGAACGATTTTCCCCCCAAGGTGCCTATTTAACCGATGGCATCGATGCAAAAAAATCAGTCTTATTACCGATAAAAGAAGTCCCTGAAACTGCCGAACTAAAAGATACAATCAACGTTTTTGTTTATCGGGATTCCAGCGATCGTCTGATATCAACAAGACGAACACCAAAAATAAAACTCGGTGAGTTTGCCTCGCTTAGAGTAGTCGATATCACTAAAGTTGGTGCTTTTTTAGATTGGGGATTAGAAAAAGATTTATTACTTCCTTATACAGAACAAATTACGAAGATTCAAAAAGGAAGATCCTATCTTACTTATTTATACATTGATAAAAGTGACCGCTTATGTGCGACTATGAAAATTTATCCTTTATTAGAAACAAACACAAAGTACCAAGTCGGGGATTGGGTAGAAGGCTATGTCTATCAAATCAATTCGGAGATAGGGGCTTTTGTGGCGATTGAAAATAAATATCATGGCCTTATCCCAACGCAAATTCTTAATGACGATATTCGCTGTGGTGAACAAATTAAAGCCCGGGTATCGGAAATACGAAGTGATGGAAAGATTGTCCTCAGTCCTAATAAAAAAGCCTATAAAGAAATTCCTAAAGATGCTGAAAAAATATTAGCAAAATTAATTAATAATCAAGGAGAATTAGCTTATAATGATAAGAGTAGTCCAAATGCGATTATGAAAGAATTTAACATGAGTAAGGCATCATTCAAACGAGCGATTGGTTTTTTACTTAAAAACAAAAAAATACGTTTAACAGAAAGAGGAATTAGAAAAAATGGAAAATAATCCATCAAAAGTTGTCATTATGGGTTGCGAATCCTATGATCGTGATCTAGTCTACCATCGTTTAAAACAAGGGATCGATTTTTTAGGTGGGATTAAACAATTCGTAGCAGAGGATGAAAAAGTTCTTATCAAACCGAACCTTTTACGAGGAAAAGATCCTGATTTTGCCATAACAACTCATCCATCGGTATTTGAAGCGATCATTCGAATTTTACAAGATGCCGGTATCTCGAACTTATCTTATGGTGATTCACCTGGAATCGGGACCCCATCTAATGCCTCAAAGGCCAGTCGCCTTCAAGAAGTTGCTGAAAATTATAAAATTCCTCTTGCTGAATTTAAAGAAGGAAGTAGTGTCAATTATTATCTAGGTCACGTTAGCAAACGCTTTGAAATTGCCAAAGCTGTTATCGACACTGATGCCATTATCTCTTTGCCTAAAATGAAAACCCATGGACTGATGCGAATTACTGGTGCTGTAAAAAATAATCTTGGCTGTGTTTATGGTTTACACAAAGGTCTTTCCCACGGGCGATACCAAGATCCACTTAGTTTTGGAAAGATGCTCGTTGATCTTAATCGCTCTTTAAATCCCAAACTACGTCTTTATATCATGGATGGTATTTTGGCCATGGAAGGAAACGGTCCTGCTTCTGGAAAACCTAAAATTATGGAAGTTCTCCTTATTTCTGATGATCCAGTGGCCCTAGATGCGACCTTTGCCCGAATGATCAATTTAGAACCTGATTTTGTGCCTACGATTAAGTATGGAGTAGAATGGGGACTAGGAAAAAGTGATAATATACTACTTCTAGGCGATGAATTAGATATCTTTTACACCCCTGAATTTGATGTAGAACGGACACCCGTAAACGTTCATGAAGAATCTTCTCTTGCAAATTTTAAAAAATTAAAAGGCTTACTCTTACAAAAACCGGTTGTTGATAAGGACAAATGTATTGCTTGCGGGGTCTGTGTTGCAGCCTGTCCCCTTGAGAAAAAAGCATTAAAAATGGTTAATCGAAAAAAGAGAACGTATCCACTTTATTTTTATAATCGCTGCATTCGTTGTTATTGTTGCCAAGAAATGTGTCCTGAAGGAGCAATTTCTGTCAAAACACCCCTACTTGGGAAATTATTAATCTATCGCTAAAATACTAAAATTTTTTAATAAAATTTATATTTCATAAATAATGCTTGACATCAGCTTTTGAATTTTATATGATTAGAGAAATATTTAAAAAAAGGGAGTGATTCCACTGTTAGCATCAAAATTAATTTTAAAATGTCTTGAAAAAGAAAATGTTGAATTTGTTTTTGGTTATCCAGGCGGTGCATTATTGCCACTCTATGAGGCCTTTCGTTCTTCGCCACTAAAACATATTCTGGTTAGAAACGAACAAACAGCCCCCCATTATGCTAGTGGTTATGCACGAGAATCTGGGAAAGTTGGCGTTTGCTTGGCAACATCTGGCCCAGGGGCGACAAATTTAGTCACTGGTATTGCAACAGCCTATTTAGATTCTATCCCAATTGTCGCAATTACTGGACAAGTGGACCGAAGCCTTATTGGAACAGATGCTTTTCAGGAAGCTGATATTACTGGGGCAACCGCTCCATTTACAAAGCATAGTTACCTGGTGAAAAATGCTGAAGACCTTCCTAAAATAATTAAAGAAGCCTTTTACATTGCTTCTACCGGACGACCAGGACCAGTGCTCATTGATATTCCTCGTGATGTCCAATTAGAAAATGTAAAAAGCCGCTATAGTGATGATGAGATTTTAATCCTTGGTTATAAGCCTACCATAAAAGGCCATGCTGGACAGATTAAACGTGCCATCAAAAAATTAAAAACAGCAAAACGACCGGTGATTTATGCTGGCGGCGGTGTCTTACTTGCAAAAGCAAAGGATGAACTGACAGCCTTTGCTGAGAAGAACAATATTCCAGTGATCACTTCTTTAATGGGTATCGGTGCTTTTTCGGAGGATAATCCCCTCTATTCTGGTATTGTCGGAAGCCATGGTTTTGAATACTCCAATATGATCATGAATAGGGCTGATCTGATTATCAATATTGGGGCTAGAATGTCAAATCGGGCGACCTTTAATCTCAATGATTTCGGAGCTCATGTCACTTTTATTCACATTGACATTGATCCTGCTGAAATTGGCAAAAACTTAGAAATTAATGTTCCCATCGTTGGTGATGCGAAAAATATATTATCTGGACTTTTAGATCTGGATATAAGCTGCGACCATGATGCTTGGATCGAAGAAATTAAAAAAATCAAAGCAGAATATCCACTCGTCTACGAGGCCGAAGCTCCTTGTTCGGAATTAGTTAATCCCAAAGTTCTTTTTAAATCGCTCTCTGAAATGTCTTCAGAAAATGCGACTGTCGTTGCGGATGTTGGTCTTAATCAAATTTGGGCCGCCTTATACTATCATATTAATCACGATCGTAACTATTTTACCTCTGGCGGACTTGGTACCATGGGCTATAGTATCCCAGCTGGAGCCGGGGCTTGTTTTGCTAGGCTTGATGATCCTAAGCAAGTCTTTGTTGTTTGTGGTGATGGGAGTTTTCAAATGAGTATGGGTGAACTCGGTGTCATTGCTGAACATCAGCTCGATCTTACGATTATTCTAATCATTAATCATAAATTGGGGATGGTTAGGCAACTTCAATGTGATTTCTATGGAAAAAATCACTGTTGTGGTACGGATATCAATTTTGACGTCGATTTTATGACCTTGGCAAAAGCCTATAATATTAAAGCCTATAGTGTTAAAAACAATGAGGAATTCGATGACATTTTACCCGAAGTTTTGGCTTATAAGGGACCAACGCTTATCGAGTGTCATGTTCATCCAGATTTCATAAGAATTTAGGGGGAAAAAATGGAGAAAAAGACCTGTTTATCATTGCTTGTTGAAAATAATTTCGGTGTCCTAAGTCGTATTTCTGGATTATTTGCTAGAAGAGGGTATAATATTGATAGCTTAACCGTAGGTACCACCGAAAATGCCAAATTTTCACGGATTACCATCACTGTAACTGGTGATGAGCAAATTCTTACCCAAATAAAAAAACAATTGAATAAATTGATTGATGTCATTACGGTTGTTGAATTAAAACCAGATAATTCAATTACCAGAGAACTGGTATTTATCAAGGTAAAAGCTGATGACACCAACCGCACCCAAATCGTTGAAATTTCTAATATGTTTAGAGCCAATATTGTTGATGTTGCTAGGGAAAGTCTAGTACTGGAAATTACTGGCACGCGCGATAAAATTAATGCTTTCTTCAATATGATTGAACCCTATGGTATTCTTGAATTTATTCGCTCAGGGGATACTGGTCTTCAACGTGGTGCAAATGTACTTTCGTATTAATAATATCTTTAAAAAAACCGCTTTTACAGCGGTTTTTTTAATATCTTTTTATATTTTATCATTTAGTGTATAATGGATATAGTTTAATTATTTTAATTATGGAAGGAGTTTTTTTAATGAATGAGATAGTAAAAGATACTGGGTGTTCTTGTTGCCAGGGAGCTTATGAAAATCAGTTTGAGGAACTTGAAGCAAGCTTTGAAAAATATCAAGATATCCCCGGAAGTCTTATTTCAGTGCTGCAAAGTGCTCAAGAGATATATGGTTTTTTATCCGTCGATATTATGCGATACGTTGCACAACGCATGGAAACGAGCATCGCCAAAGTTTATGGAGTTGCAACTTTTTACACGCAATTTCGTTTTGAACCAGTTGGTACTTATTTAATTATGCTTTGTCAAGGAACAGCCTGCCATGTGAATGGCTCGGCAATGATTGAAGAAGCCATTATGGATTATTTGAATATAAAAGAAGGGGAGACAACTCCTGATGGCTTATTTACACTTAATAATGTTGCCTGTCTTGGTTGCTGTAGCCTATCACCAGTGATGATGATCAATGATGATACCTACGGTCAATTAACCCCAAAAAAAATTGAAAAAATATTAAAAGATATCAAAAAAAATCATCTCCAGGAGGTGAAAGCATGAATACCATGAAAACAACGAAAATTATTATTGGTGAAGGTAGCTGTGGCATCGCAGCTGGCGCACACAAGGTTGAAGAACGCTTTATTACTGCTATTGCTGATCATCAATTAGATGTAGAAATTGAAAAAACAGGTTGTATCGGCACATGTTATCTGGAACCGATCGTCGATGTCGTAAACGAAGATGGTCAAAAATTAACTTTTGTTAATGTCAGTCCAGATGATGCTCAAAGCATTATTGAGGACTATATTATTGCTAAAAAAGAACTCAATCAACTTGAAATGAAATCAGAAGATCTTGAGATGATTAATCTTCAAAAACGAATTGTACTCCAAAATTCAGGTCGAATTGATCCTGAAAACATTCAAGAATACCTTGATGTCTCAGGTTATGAAGGTGCTAAAAGAGCACTAACCCAAATGACTCCAGAAGAAGTTATCGAAGAAATCAAGATTTCTGGACTAGCAGGACGAGGTGGGGCCGGTTTCCCAACTTGGTTTAAGTGGGATGCTGCTCGAAAATCGGAGGGCAAACAGAAATATTTAGTCTGTAATGCTGATGAAGGTGATCCTGGTGCCTTTATGGATCGTAGTGTTTTAGAAAGTGATCCTCATGCACTAATCGAAGGTATGGTGATTGGTGGTTACGCTATTGGGGCTAGTGAAGGTATTGTTTATGTTCGCGCCGAATACCCACTTGCTGTTAAACGCTTAAAGCATGCCATTAACCAAGCAATTGATAAGCAATTTCTCGGCGACAAAATTTTTAATACGAATTTTTCCTTTCACATCCGAATTAAAGCTGGTGCTGGTGCCTTTGTTTGTGGTGAAGAAACAGCATTAATCGCCTCATTAGAAGGCGAGCGAGGCATGCCTCGATTAAAGCCACCTTTCCCAGCCGAAAAAGGATTCTTTAATCGGCCAACAAATATTAATAATGTTGAAACCCTAGCCAATGTCCCTTGGATTTTCAGACATAGTGGTGATGACTATTCGCAATTAGGAACAGAAAAAAGCAAAGGAACGAAAGTGTTTGCTTTAACTGGAAAAATTAAACGTGGTGGTTTAGTTGAAATTCCCATGGGCTTAACCTTAAGAGATGTAATCTTTAAAATTGGCGGTGGCATCAAAGATGATAAGGCCTTTAAGGCTGTCCAAATGGGTGGTCCTTCAGGAGGCTGTATTCCCGAAAAACTTCTCGATACCCTTATCGATTATGGTGAGATTACTAAAACAGGGGCGATTATGGGCTCCGGTGGTATGGTTGTTATGGATGAAACAACGTGTATGGTTGATATGGCTCGTTTTTTCCTCGCCTTTACAGTTGACGAATCCTGTGGTAAATGTACCTATTGCCGTATCGGAACTCAGCGAATGCTTGAGATATTAGAACGAATCACTCAAGGTGAAGGGCGTGACGGCGATATCGAATTACTTGAAGAACTTTGCTATAAAATCAAAGAAGGCTCTTTATGTGGCCTCGGTCAAACCGCTCCAAACCCAGTCCTTACCACGCTCCAATACTTTAGAAATGAATATGAAGACCATATTTATAATAAAAAATGTACCGCAAAAAGTTGCAAGCCCTTATTAACCTACACCGTAATTCCTGACGCTTGTGTCGGTTGTGGTGCCTGTAAGCGAAATTGTCCAGTAGAAGCCATTTCTGGAGAAAAGAAAAAAATTCATGAGATTGATCAAGACCTATGTATTAAATGTGGAAAATGCTTTACTGTGTGTAAATTTGACGCAATAAATGTCGATTAGTGAGGAGTGATAAAATGAAAGAAATCAAATTAAGCATTGATAATAAAACAGTAAGTGGTTTACCAAAACAAACGATCTTGCAAGTTGCAAGAGAAAACGATATTTTTATACCAACTATGTGTTATGATGAAAGAATGGAAATTTTTGGTTCTTGTGGCTTATGTGTCGTTGAAATCGAAGGAAGTCCAAAACTTTTTAAGGCCTGTGCTACTGAAATTTCAGAAGGAATGGTTATAAAAACCCTAACTAATCGAGTGGCTGAAGCACGGAAAACCAACTTAGAATTGCTGTTATCAAAACATATTGGCGACTGTGTTGGTCCTTGTAAACTAGCCTGTCCCGGTTCAACCGATTGCCAAGGATATGTTGGTTTAATTGCTAATGGTGAATTCCAAGCAGCCTTAGAGTTAATAAAAGAACATTTACCCTTGCCCGGTTGTATCGGACGGGTTTGTCCTCATCCTTGTGAAACAGCCTGTCGGCGAGGTGACGTTGATGAGCCAATTGCTATTATGGAACTCAAGCGAGTCGCAGCTGATTATGATATGATGGATGAAATGTTTATGCCAGAAATTGCCTCTCCAACTGGCAAATCGATTGGAATTATTGGTGGCGGACCAGCCGGCTTAAGTGCTGCTTATTATCTGATACAATCAGGACATGCAGTAACTATTTATGATGCCATGCCCAAGATGGGAGGCATGCTTCGTTACGGGATTCCTGAATACCGGCTCCCAAAAGCAGTTGTTGATGAAGAAGCAAATCATATCAAAAAAATGGGGGTTAGCTTTAAAAACAACTTACGTATTGGCAAAGACATCACTTTTGATACTGTTAGAAAAGAAAATGATGCCGTTCTCGTTGCTCTTGGTGCATGGGTTAGTAGTGGCCTCCGTTGTAAAGGAATCGATGCAAAGGGGGTTATTGGAGGAATCGATTTTTTACGAGCGATCACCAATAATGAACCCATCAAAATCGGTGAAAAAGTAGCCATCGTCGGTGGTGGAAATACTGCTATGGATGCCTGTCGTACCGCTGTTCGACTAGGGGCAAAAGAAGTTTATAATATCTATCGTCGAACAAAAGCTGAAATGCCAGCAGAAGAAATTGAAATCACCGAAGCTGAAGATGAAGGCGTTATCTTTAAGAACCTCAGTAATCCAACTGAAATTATTAAAGATGAGAATGGTCATATTATTAAAATGCGTCTTCAAAAAATGGAGTTAGGTGAAGCTGATGCCAGTGGTCGAAGACGACCTGTTGCCATTGAAGGCCAAGAAGAAATCATTGATGTTGATACCCTTATTCTAGCAATTGGTCAAGGTATTAACCCAGCTGGATTTGACGATCTAGAGCTGACAAAATGGAATACGGTACTTTCTGATGAAAATACCCTAAGAACTAATCTTGAAGGAGTCTTTGCTGCCGGAGATTGTATCAATGACGGTGCCTCGATTGCCATTAAAGCAATGGGTGATGCCAAGAAAGCGGTATTTTTTATCGAAGAATATTTAAAAGGAAACCCGATTGAATACCATAAACCTTATTATGTCATTCGTGATGATATTGACCAAGATTATTTAGAAAAATTCAAGAAGAATAAGCGACCAAGCTTAGCCCACCTTGATTCTGAATTTAGAAAAAATAACTTCCTAGAAGTTTCACAAGGCTATAGTTTGGAAGAAGCTCAAGCAGAAGGTCAGCGATGCCTTGAATGTGGCTGTCAATCGTATTTCAATTGTAAATTAATTGAATATGGCAATGATTATCATGTCGATCCCGATCGATTCAAAGGCCTAAATCCGGAAGTTGAAATCCAAGATGACCATCCCTTTGTTATTCGTGATAACAATAAATGCATTACCTGTGGTTTATGCGTGCGGGTTTGTGATGAATTAATTGGTGCATCGGCACTGGGTCTTGTCAATCGTGGTTTTGAGACTTGGGTAGAACCAGCACTCGAACAACCGCTTTCACAAACAGGCTGTATAAGCTGTGGACAATGTATCGATGTTTGCCCAACTGGTGCCCTTCAATCAAAAATTCAAGGTGTTAAACAAATTCCTTATAAATTTAGAGAAACTGATACTACTTGTGGTTATTGTGCAGCTGGCTGTCAAATGACCGTTAAATCGATGGGAAATACCATCATTAAAACTGCACCTCAAGATAAAGTAAGATCTTTAAATGAAGGCATTATGTGTGGTCGAGGTCGATTTGGAACGCATTTTATCCAACTCGGTGATCGTTTAACCATGCCACTTATTCGAAATCAGGAGGGTATCCTCGAAGAGACGGAATGGTACGATGCATTTGTTTATATCACTAAAAAAGTTCAAGGTATCCGAACACGCTATGGTGAAAATGCTGTGAAAATGGCTATATCACCAAAATATACTAATGAAGAAATTTTTTCGTATGTAAAATTGGCCGAGGCTCTTCATGCTGAAACATTTAGTTTTTCCAATGTTATAAGAGGCGAAGAAGCTGTATTAACGGGCACTTATAACCCGCTTGGCTTTGATTCATTAGAAAAAGCAGAAGCTATTTTACTTCTTGGTGTTTTAGCAGGGGATAATCCTATTTTAAAATACAAATTATCACAGGCTCAAAAAAGCGGTAGTGAACTTTTTGCCATTAACCCCGTTGAAAGTGGTTATGGTCATATTGCGGAAGAATTGATTATGGAAAGTGATGATCTGCAATTTATTGCTGAAATGATCAAATATATCCTCGATTATTATCCACAACGAAAAGATAACCTTGACCTAAGAAAGTCATTAGATGGCCTTGTTCCATCAGCTCAAGCTGAAATATTTGCCGAATTTTTATTAGACCGTAAAAATTTAATCATCGTCGTTGGTGATCGCTTTATCAATACCCAAGAAGCCGGTGAAATGATCGCCAATCTCTATGGCTTGCTTATTGATCCTGATACACTGAATAGTGGTATTTTACGTATTCCAACCCAAAACAATGCTAATGGACTTAATCTCTTAGGTGTTAGAAAGACATCTGATGTCATGACCAATGCAAAGGCTCTTTTAGACTTTGGTGAGGATACACATACAAACTTAGATTCTTTAGAATTTTTAATGGTCCAAGATACGCATTTAACTCCTACTTGTAATAAAGCGGATGTTGTCCTACCGGCTTTTAATTATACTGAGGTAGATGGAAGTTTTGTAAATGTTAGCAATAGGCTATTAAGAGTCAATCAATCTGCTCAAGCACCAATTGAATTTAATAATATCGAAATTGCAGCTGGAATGGCCGATATTATGGCAGTCGATATCGGCTCTGTTTGTCCGGAAGATATATTTGCTGAAATTAAAGAAACAAATCCAGCCTTTAAAAACCATGATTATAATCAAATTATTAATCGTCTTTCCCTTGTCAAAAATTGTAAAACACAATTTAAAGCTTATCAAGATGGTGTTTTATTTAGAGAAGTTGAAAATACTGATTACCTTATGAATATGATTCAAAAACAATTAGATGAGGTTATTAACGTTCAATAGGAAAAAAACAGAATTAAAATAATAAAAGATATAAAGAGGAGAAGCCAGATGAAAATAGGGGTCATTATCTTTTCAAAAACCAATCACACCTTTTTAGTCGCAAAAAAATTGAATCAATTTCTGTTAGACAAGGCCTTTGATATAAATATTGAAAGAGTTCGAGGACTAAATACCGAGCCTCGTGATAAGGGGCCTATTCAATTAACGAATATCCCAAATATTGAAAACTATGATATTCTTATTTTTGGATCACCAGTTTGGGCTTTTTCACTTCCACCTGCGATGAAAGACTATTTAGAACAACTTCCCTTGTTATACAAAAAGAAAATTTATTTATTTGTTACCATGCAATTTCCTTTTGCTTTTTTAGGCGGAAACCGTGCCATTAAGCAGATGAAAAAGATTTGTACAAATAAAAAAGCAGATATTGAAAAAACTTTTGTTATTAACTGGGCAAGCAAAAAAAGAGACGCCCAAATTTCAAAGTTTCTTGAAAGTATGGCCGAAGATGTAAATTAAGTAAATAAAAAACTCTGAACTTTTAAAATGGTTCAGAGTTTTTTACTTAGAATCTTACAGGTAAGTAAATTTAAATTCTATAAATTTCAAGTTGATACGAAAGTACTAAAAACCCTACTATTTTCTT
>CAZJGM010000012.1:0-21850 GCA_964545675.1 uncultured Lachnospiraceae bacterium
AAGGAGGAAAAAAATGTATTTTGCAACCTATCAATACAACGCATTTAGCGAGGGTGGTGTTTTAAACGCTGACATGACAAAGGTTATTCCTCTCAAGACGCTTGGGAAAATGATGACCATGCCATTTCCAGAACAAATCATTGATTTTATTCCCTTGGCGACTAATCAATTAATTGAAGATATTAATCAATTGATTAGGGAAAACCCTAATGCTGGAATCACCTTAGACCACATTAAATTATTAGCACCCATTCCCAAGCCTCATCGAAATGTATTTTGTGTTGGAAAAAACTATGCTGACCATGCCAACGAAATTAAAACTATTACTACAGTTATGGATTTACCCGAAAGTCCGATCTATTTTTCCAAACTTCCAAGCTCAGTAACTGGTCCTGATACGGTAATCCTATCCCATTCTAAGGCTACCAAAGAAATTGATTATGAAGTTGAGCTAGCCATTATTATCGGCAAAGCTGGCTTAAATATTCCCCTTGACCAAGCCGAGGATCATGTTTTTGGTTATACCGTTGCCAATGATATCACTGCAAGAGACCTGCAAAAAAAGCATTCCCAATGGTATAAGGGAAAAAGCCTCGATACTTTTTGCCCCCTAGGGCCATATATTGCCCATAAAAGCATCTTGCCACTTCCCCTTAATCTAGATTTATCCTGCAAGGTCAATGGTGACTTACGCCAATATTCCAATACCACTAATATGATTTTTGATATTAGCATGATTATCAACGATCTCTCGCAAGGCATGACCTTATTACCAGGTGACATTATCTTAACGGGGACACCTGCTGGAGTTGGCTTTGCTCTCGACCCGCCTCAATTTTTAAAACACGGTGATAGGGTTCAAGCCGAAATTGAAAAAATAGGAATTCTAAGAAATCGGATTGAATAAAAAAACGAGTTACCTGCTTGATCGAATCAAGCAGGTAACTCGTTTTTAGACTCTAAATCGGCAAGCGTTTATAGGCGAAGATTCCCAAACTGGCAAAAAGGCTTAAAAGAATAATTATTATAAAAACCGTAATCATCGTGCCATAATTTCCTTGTCCACTAGCAATGGCTGCCCCATCATAGAAACTATAGATAGAAAACTTTTCAAGCATTGAAAAACGTTCAAAGGAACGCCCAAGCAAGGTCAACATGAAAAAAAGAATACTAACACCGCTTGTAAACATTATCGTTAAACGAGAATCATTAAATAAACATGCGAACAAAAAGCCGATCATGGCCATTGCCATGGTAAGTAAACAAGCCCCCGTATTCATCTGAGTGAAAATTTCAGTATTTAACACCCCTGTGTAAAAATAATTACTGGCTTGGATCCCCACGATTTGAATCGTCAAAAACAATAGGGCAATTGATAAAATAAGATAAAAAGCCTGGGTTAAAATGATTTTTATCCGACTATTTGAGCTTGCTAAAAAGTTAGCCATTGATCCGTCATAAACATATTTTGTAACTAAGCGATTTCCCATTGTAATACAATAAACCATGGGAAAGAGATAAATGGTAAATCCAAAAAATAAGCCGCCCAGAAATCCAGTCATGCTACTTTCAATATCAGAAAGACCCATTACACGCACTAAAGTAGTTGGTAATAAAGCCATGATATCATTAAATGCACCAATGCCATTAGGGTCATACATAAAGATAATCACCACTAAATAAATAGTCATCAAAAAAATGAATACCATTAAAAATAAACTATTTTCTTTTATATTCTTTAAAAATAACGGGATACTCATAGTTTCTCCTTCCCATTGCGCTTATATAAATCTGAAAATACCTCTTCCAAAATTTGTGTGTTAGAATTTAAAACAAGAATTTTTTCATGAGAAAGGATTTTTATCAGTAGATCAATTCGATCTCCCGGGACATAAATCTCAAAATTTCGACCATTAATCATTTTATATTTAAAGCCATATTTTTTTAATTGGTCTAAATTAGGCTTGTCTGCGAATTTAACCAAATATGATTTTATTTCTTTCGATTTTAAAGCAATCACGTCATCTTTTTCAATTAAATAGCCATCTCTTAATAAAGCGACCCGATCACAGGTCCGTTCCACTTCTGAAAACAGTTTAGATGTTAATAAAAAACTTCGTTCCCTTCGCTTTTCCTCGATAATTAAATCAACCAGTCTCGTTTGCATAGCTGGATTAAGGTTTAAGAAAGGCTCATCCATAATCAATATCTCTGGATCATGTAAAAAAGCATTAACAATGGCTAATTTTTTTCGCTCTTCCAATGTCAAACGATCTATTTTATCATTTGCTTCTAATTCAAAACGGTCGAGCAGGCTATTTTTTTTCTCTTCAACATCGGTTGGATTAATTCCCCGCAAACGGATCATAAATTTCAAATAGGATTTAATCCGCATCCCTTCAAAAAAAATCGTTTCTCTTGGGACATAACCTAGATTTTCATGAATCCGTGCTGCTTTTGTATAGGCATTTAAATCATTAATTTTTACGACCCCTTTACTTGGTCGATTAAAACCCATAATCCCACGAATTGTTGTTGTTTTTCCCGAGCCTTTTGGGCCAATGTAGCCAAAGGCCTCGCCCTTTTTCACTTTGAAATTTAGATCAAATATACCCTTTCCACTTGGGTATTTAATCGTCAAATCCTGAACCTCTATCATTTTTTTCTCCTTAGCTCATCATTTTTCAGCATCTGGCCTTCTAAGGCATTTGCAAGTTTTGCAAAATCTTCTCCTGTTAAGGCTTCGCCACGAATGCCTAAATCAATGCCACAGCTCTTAAGTGCTAATATCACCTGTTCTTTTGTTAACTCTGTATTAGTCGTTAAACTATTAACCAAAGTTTTACGCCGATTAATAAAGCTCGCTTTAACAATTTTAAAATAGGAGACTTTATTTTCAACAAAAACTTTTGGTTTTTTTCGTTTAACAAAGGATACCACGATCGAATCGACTTTCGGTTTAGGGATAAAGACATGAGCAGGAACAACAAATTCGATCTTCATGTCAGCGTAAAATTGAGCAGCAATGCTAAGAGACCCATAGGCTTTTGTTCCCGGCTCGGCACAAAGCCGTTCCCCTACCTCTTTTTGAATAAGAAAAACCATTTTTTCAATATCCAGATCCGATTCAAGAAAACCCATAATAATTGGTGTCGTAATATAATAGGGAAGATTTGCTAATATTTTTACAGCACCATAATCTTCTTTTTCTAATAAGGCGTTAAGATCAGTCTTTAAGATATCATTGTGAATAAACTCGACATTTTTATAGTCTAAAAAAAGGTCCTCTAATACTTTAACTAATTTTTTATCAATTTCAATACTAATGACTTTGCCTGCTTTTTCACTAATCACCTGAGTTAAAGTCCCAATCCCTGGTCCAATTTCTAAAACAAGATCATCTTGCTTGATTTCACCAATATCCGCAATTTTCCTAACAATATTTTCATCAATTAAAAAATTCTGACCCAAACGTTTATTAAAATAAAGATCGTAATCTTTTAATATTGCCTTCACCACCTTGGGTGAACTTAATTTATCCATCTATTTCAATCAACGTTCCTTTCCGTTATTAAATAAAAATCTAAACTTGATTTATAATTGCTTTATATTATACCTTTTATTTCTCTAAAGGTGAAGACTTATCTGAAATATCACCCCTTAAAGGCCTAAACGTTTATCGGCTACAACTTTTTTTTTTCCTAAAAACTAGGCAAAAATAAAACAAAGTCACAAAAAAACGCAACTTTGTTATTCGTTCAAAAATCTATAAATTTATCTTCTAGCATCCTTCTGGAAGATTTTCTTTTAATTGATTGATTTGATGACCTGAATAAACAGGAACGATTTCGCAGTTCTTTTTTTCAACAATCGCAAGCAAGTCCCAAAGATCATCAATCATATAGGTTGGTTGACATTGTTTCAATGCTTGAGGGGTATTATATCCCCACCCGACTGCAGCCACATCAACACCAACCTTTTGGCAGGCTTCAATATCCCTTGTTTCATCGCCAATATAAAGCATTTCTTCTGGGGATAAACGAAATCGTCTTAAAACTTTTTTTATTTTCTCTGCTTTGGACATCATCGCCGAACACTTTACAAATTTAATTTCATCTTCAAGATCATATTTTTTTAAAAAATGATTAACTGTTTTTTTTATATTAGAGGTTAAAATTCCACTATATTTAACTTCCTCATTAAGTTTTATAAAAAACTCCCGAATGTCCTCATTAAAGGCTTGAATTTCACTGGATTGCTCTCGCATCAGCTTTTGACCCTCTTTTAAAACACGCGGCAAACGATGAAAGGGGATATCGACAATTTCCAAAATTTCCTTTATATGTAAATTTTTTATATGTTGTAATTCTTCCATTGTAACAGGACTATACTGATATTTTTCTGCTAATTGATTATATATTGTAAAGGCTTTTTTTTCTGTGTCTGCTAAAGTTCCGTCAAAATCAAAAACAATGCATTTATATGACATCTAAATCTCCTATTCTCTATTTTTTAAATTTATTATCTCGTCTGCGATCTCGTCTTCAATCGCTTTTGAAAAGTAGACAATCCTTTGATTGGTTGCTTTTGCTTTTCTCATTGATGCACTGGCAAATCGAATCAAGTCTTGACGATTTTTTGCATCATCGGGAAATTTGGCAATGCCGATATGCGGATTTAAATTAATTTGACAGCATTTAATCATAAACTTCATTTTGAAGACATTGATGATTTCATCGCAAATCAAATCAATCTGAATTTTTTGCCCCTCTGGGTAAAAAAAGGTAAATTGATTAAAGTATCGCTTTGCTAAAAGTCCTTTCCCTTTAAGTCGATCATTTAACTCGGTGCTTAATTCCTTTAGCACTTGGTCTTCGATCGATTGCCCACAGCCATCTGCAACAAGATCCATCCCATCAATATAAACACAGATCAAGCTAAGCGGTTTATCTACTCTTTTTTGATTCTTTTCAAAATAATTAATCAATACTTGATCGAGTCGTTTCCGATTTGCTAATCCGGTAATATCGTCAGTTAATGAGGCAATTTCAAGGGCTTTTCGCTGATCAATGGTTTTAGTAATATCAATTCCAATTAAAAAATTTAATACTTCATCTGACTTTGTTGTCACCGTTGTATAATCCCATTGAATATAATGTAATTTTTCCTGATAATCTTTTAAGGGCAAGGGTTGTTTGAAATCTAAATTTCTATTGATAAAGCGTCGTTGTTTACCATTTAAATCGCCAAAGATAGCAAGCAGTGGCATCCCTTCGGCTTGACTAGGACTTAAAGCTGTCAACTCACTCATCAAGGGATTAATACTTTGAACTTCAAATTCTGTTGTAAAGGAAAGATATAATAAATGACTATTATTTAAAATACTTTCTGCAAAAATTTGCTGATTATTAATTTCTTTTTTTAATTTGGTCTGCTGGCTAATATCTTGTAAAATACCAATGGTTCGTACATGTTTATTTTTTTCGGAAAAGAAATGACGTATCCGTAAATAAATATCAATTGTCTCACCATGATTGTTTTTTAAACGATAGTAGGTATCAACCTTTTCTTGTGTCTGAAAGGCGTTAAGAAAAGCTTTCCAAACCCGACTCTGATCACTTTGATCGGCCATACTATGGAGAAAATCAAGATTAGGATCCACTTCATTTTCTTCATAGCCTAGGATATGATATAATTCTTTAGACCAGTATATTTTTTTTGTTTCATAGTTCATTTCCCAATAACCGGTACTGGCTAAATGTTGGATCTCATCGAGTTCTGCTTGAAGCTCAAGGATCATACTATTTTTCTCACTCGATTTTTTAATATTAACAGCCGTTAAACCGTGAAAGATTTCTTCTCCGACCCGATAACGGCACACCCTTAGGTCAAGTGGCACAACATCTCCCGTTTTCAAAAAAAGATCAAGTTCAAAATCATAGGGTTTTTTTTCAGAAAAATTTTTTTTCATCTTTTCGTGATGTTCATTATAATCAAAACTAGAGTGTAAATGTTGAACGTTTTTTCCAATTATTTTATCTTTTCTTCGTTTTATTAAGTCGAGGAATGACGAATTTGCATTTAAAACAAAGCCTTTTTGATCTAAGATAAGAATATAATCAGAAATTTGATTCATTAAGTTTTGGCACAATTGATTTTTTGATTGAAGATCATGGTTATCTTTTTTTAAACTATTTAATTTTGACCAAGCCATAGTCCCTATCACAAAAACAAAAACGATTAGAAAGACAAATAAAAAATTATTCATTTTGCATCCTTTTCATTTATATTCGTAAATAACGTCCACATAAATAAAATGATTTTTGAGACGTGTCTTTTTATTTATTGATTTACATAGTATAATTATAGCCTATTTTATATTATAATGTCGAATTGAATTCATTTACTTAAGGATATAAAATTATTTTCAGTCAATTCATTTATAGTTTGAACCTTAAATAAAATAAATCTGTAAAAGACCTTTAAATCTTGACATTCTTTTTATTAATGGTAAACTATCATTATCACTTTATCACGCTACTGTAATAAAGTATTAGGAGGATTTATGTTATATAATTATACGATTGAGGGTTTTGAATCAATTCAGCCCCAAGATAACCACACTTTTCAAAAAATCATTTCCAATTTAATGTCTCTTTATCAATCTTTTGGCTACCATCAAATTGCTACACCGACTTTTGAGGCCTATGACTTATACGTAAATGAAAATTCAATCCCCAGTGATGACCTTTTTAAACTGGTGGACCATAAAGGCCGGGTTCTTGTCCTTAAACCGGATGTTACCTTGCCGATTACCCGAATGGCCGCCATTAACCACCCAAACGACCAAGAAATTATTAAGTTTTCCTACCAAACCAGTATTTATCGAAATTTTTCAGCACCAGATAGCATTAAAAAAGAAATTAATCAAATCGGTCTGGAATACTTTGGCAACAATAGTCCGGAATGCGATGGGGAAATTATTGGCTTATCGATCCTTTCTCTCCTTAAAACTGGTATTAAGGATATTCACATTGATTTAGGTCATGTCGGCTTTATTAATTATCTTTTTGAGGAATTTAATTTCACCCTTGACCAGCGTAACACCTTGTTTCAGTATATTGAAAACAAAAATATTGGCGACATTAAAAGCTATTTAATCAAACTAAACCTAGACCAATCGGCACAGGATATTATCCTTAGCCTGCCGACACTTTATGGGCATCCAGAAGAAGTGATCGAAAAAATGAAGACCCTCTGTATCAATAAAAACATGGAAAAAGTCCTTGCAAAAGTTTCTGAGATTTATGACCATTTAAAAATAATGGAATTAGAACACTACATCAGCTTTGATTTGGGTTTTACCAATCAAATGAATTACTATTCAGATATTATTTTTAAAGGCTATATCAATAATTGGGGCGAACCAATTATCAGTGGTGGTCGCTATAATCAATTATCTGAAAAGTTCGGCATTTCACGACCCGGCTGTGGATTTTCTATCGATCTGATGAAAATTCTCGACTATCTCGACCACGGAAAGAAAATTAACCATGAGGAAAAAGCAAAGCGCATCCTTTTTTATGATTCTACCAATAAAAAGCAGGCTTATTCCCTTGCCAATCAATTTAGAATGAATGGCTTTATCACCGAATTATTTATCCTTAAAATGGATTTAAGCGATCAGGTTGGTTATTTGAAGATCAACCCCCTCTACCATAATACAGAAATTCTTTATTTATCAGACCATAAACTTTATCAATTTAAAAATAATCGGCTTATTAAAAAAAGTGATTTAAAAGAGGAGGTATCCAGATGATGACTATCCGCTTTGCCCTAGCCAAAGGGCGGGTCGCCAAACGGGCTATTGAACTACTTACAAAACTTGGTTATATCTTTGACGATTATTCTGAAGAAAGCCGCAAGCTGATTTTTACTGATAGCAGTGGCAAGATCTCCTTTTTTCTTGTCAAATCCCCGGACGTGGCCATCTACGTCGAAAAGGGAGCTGCTGATATTGGCATCGTCGGAAAAGATGTGCTAATGGAAGATCCGGCTCAAGTTTATGAAATCCTCAATTTAAACATTGGCAAATGTAAACTCTGCGTCGCTGGCTATAAAGATCGTCCCCTTGCTTATGGAAAAAAATTGGTTGTCGGAACAAAGTATCCAGAGATTGCTAAAAACTACTTTCAATCGAAAAACCAATTGGTTGATATTATCAAAATAAATGGTTCGGTGGAATTAGCCCCGATCATTGGTCTTTCTGATTGCATCGTCGATATTGTCGAAAGTGGCAGTACCTTAAAAGAAAATGGGCTCTCCGTTTTAGAAGAAATCTGTGAGATCAGCTCCCGGCTGATTGTTAACCAAGTCAGTTTAAAGACCAAGCGAGAGCTTATCGATCCCATTATTAAAGAATTTGAAAACCAACTTAAAAGTGAAGCTTAGAAAGGATATTTATGAAACTACTCAATTACCAAAACGATATTAATTTTGATGATCTTCTAAAGCGCGAAAGTGATGAACGCGATGACATTCGAAATGCCGTCCTTGAGATTATCAAAGGGGTTAAAAATGATGGCGATGCTGGTCTTTTATACTATACCAGCGTACTTGACAAGTGTGTCCTCAAAAATCTTCAAGTCAGTAAAAAAGAAATTGAAGCGGCTTATGATTGTGTTTCCCCCGAATTAATCAGTATTATGACCGAATCCGCTGAAAACATTCGCCGCTTTCACGAAAAACAATTAGAGAAAACATGGACCTTTGAGGCTTCCGAGGGGGTTAGATTAGGCCAATACCTGACTCCCCTTGAACGAGTCGGCCTATATGTACCTGGTGGCAAAGCCACCTATCCATCGACCGTCTTAATGAGTGCCATCCCGGCCATTGTAGCTGGTGTTAAATCGATTGCCATGGTCTCTCCACCCGATAAAGATGGCTTGATCAATCCAACGATTCTGGCTGCTGCTAAAATTGCCGGTATAAGCGAAATTTATAAAATCGGTGGGGCCCAAGCCATTGCTGGTCTCGCTTATGGAACCGAAACCATCAAACCGGTCCATAAGATTGTCGGGCCTGGTAATATCTATGTTGCCACGGCTAAAAAAGAAGTTTTTGGCAAGGTCGATATTGATATGATTGCCGGACCTAGTGAAATCCTAATCATTGCCGATGAAAAGGCCAATCCCGTCTATGCGGCTGCGGATATGCTTTCCCAAGCCGAACACGATGAGATGGCCATGACTGTTCTTGTTACCCCATCTGAAGCCTTTGGAAAGGCGGTAATCAAAGAAATTTCTCGACAAATCGAAGCTGATTTGGATCGTAAAGCAATTGCTCAAAAATCGATCGATGACTTTGGCTTTGTTATTATCGTCAAGGATTTAGACCAAGCCTTTGAGGTTTCAAATCAAATTGCACCAGAACATTTAGAACTCTTAATCGAAAATCCCATGGATTCACTTGAAAAAGTGCGCCATGCCGGAGCTATTTTTATGGGTGCCTATACCCCTGAACCCTTAGGGGATTATTTTGCTGGTCCCAACCACACCCTACCGACATCGGGAACCGCAAAATTTTCATCACCTTTAGGTGTTTATGATTTTCAAAAAAAATCAAGTGTCCTTTCTTATAGTGAACAAGCACTTAACCGGGTCTATAAAAAAGTCTCTCGTTTCGCTAGGGCTGAAGGTCTTGATGCCCATGCTCTAGCCGTTGAAAGGCGGTTTGTAAAAAAATGAAAGATCTCGTTCGTGACAATATAAAAAATCTTATTGCTTATAAGGTTGATGCCCCCCAATATGAAATCATCGTCAACGCCAATGAAAGTGCCTATGATTTCCCCATGGTCTTAAAGGGTCAGTTTTGTGATGCCATTTATAATACCAATTTAAATCGCTATCCGGAATCTTGCTTCCCTGAATTGCTAGAAGAATTAGCTCTTTATACAGCTTTACCTACCGATCACATCATCGCTGGGTCTGGTTCTGATGAGTTAATCGCCATGATTAATCAATCTTTTGTAAGTCCCGGTGATACGATTGTCTCTCATTCCCCCTCCTTTGCCATGTATGATATCTGGGCTCGGATTTCTGATGCTAATCACATTGCTATTCCTGACTTAGACAATCATATCCCCGATGTCGATAAATTAATTGACGCAGCCTGTGAACATCATGCTAAAATTCTTTATCTTTGTCATCCTAATAACCCGACTGGTTATTGTTTTAAGCGAGAAACGATCCTAAAGATACTCAATTCCGTTCCTTCACTGGTCGTTCTCGATGAGGCCTATATTGAATTTTTTGGCGAATCAACCATTAATTTAATTAAAAGCTATCCCAATCTTTTAGTCTTGCGAACGCTTTCAAAAGCTTTTGGCTTGGCTGGGATTCGCTGTGGCTATGGCCTTGGTCAGCCCCAACTAATTAATATTCTTTATAAGGTTAAGAGTCCCTATAATTTAAACGTTTTGACCCAAAAAATAGCTGTCATCGCCTTAAAAAACCGCTTTTCTGTCCTTAAACATTTAGATGAAATAAAGCTTGAACGTGAAAAAATAACTGCTTTTTTATCTGTATTAAAATCAGTTAAATCTTACCGGTCTGGTTCAAATTTTGTTTATTTTGAAACTAATCAGGCCGAGGCCATCTACCAGGCTCTTCTTGAAAATAATATTTTAATCAAATACTTTAAAGAAACAAGTGTCCACCCTGATAGTATCCGTTTTTCTATTGGCACCCCAGAACAAAACAAAAAAATCATGACTATTATCAGAAAGGTTGTGAACAATGAAGCGTGAGATAACACTTGAACGTCAAACCACTGAAACGCAAATTAAACTTTACTTAAATCTCGATGGCAGCGGAAAAAGCACGATTTCAACCGGCATTGGCTTTTTTGATCATATGCTCCTGCTTTTTTGCCGCCATGGAGGCTTTGATTTAAAGCTGACTGGCACAGGTGATACAGCTGATAATCACCATCTGATTGAAGATATTGGCATCTTACTGGGCAAAGCTTTTTATGAAGCTCTTGGCAATAAGGCTGGCATCAACCGCTATGCCTCTTTGACCATTCCAATGGACGAGGCTCTTTGTCGTATCTCAATTGATATTAGTGGACGAAGCTATTTGGTTTTTGATGTTCCCCTTAGTCGTGAGATGATTGGTGATTTTGAAACCGAAATGCTCGAAGAATTCTTTATCGCCTTTGCTTCAAATAGTAAGATCACCCTTCATATTACTTCCCTTTATGGAAAAAACAACCACCATATCGTCGAAGGAATCTTTAAATGTTTTGGACGTTGCCTTAAAGAAGCTTGCACCATTGGTGGACAAAAGGATATAATACCCTCAACGAAGGGACTCATTGAATAGAGGTGAAAAGATGATCGCAATTGTCGATTACGATGTGGGAAATTTAAAAAATGTTCGGACCGCCCTAAATACCATTGGACTCGAGGGAGTCATTAGCCGAGACCCTAAGCGACTTAATGATGCAAAAGCCATCATCCTCCCCGGCGTAGGTGCTTTTTCCGATGCCATGGTAAAGCTTAATGACTATAAACTGATTGAAACACTTGACCAAAACGTAAAAAGCGGAAAATATTTATTAGGGATTTGCTTAGGGATGCAGCTTTTATTTGATAAAAGCACTGAAGACGGGACCTTTCCTGGCCTTTCTTATTTGCCTGGTGAAATCATTCGTTTGCCGAGAAACGATTTAAAAGTTCCCCATATGGGATGGAATAATCTTATCAAAAATAATGATTCACCACTTTTAAAGAAAATTCAAAAAGATGATTATGTTTATTTTGTTCATTCTTATTATGCCCATCCCGATGACTTTAATGATGTTTTAGCTTATGCTGACTATGGTGTTAAGGTTCCAGCAATTGTTCAACGAGAAAATGTGATTGGCATGCAATTTCATCCCGAAAAAAGTGCCAATGTCGGCCTTCAATTATTAAATAACTTTAAGGAGATCATCAAATGATTATATTCCCAGCTATTGATTTAAAAAATGGAAAATGTGTCCGCCTGCTCCAAGGCAAAAAAAATTCAGAAACAATTTACTTTGACAATCCGGTTGAAGTCGCCCTTAAATGGCAGGCAAAAGGGGCAAAATACCTCCACCTTGTCGATTTAGATGGTGCCTTTGATGGGACACCGCAAAACAAAGCCTTAATTAAAGAAATTGTCAATACCCTTGATATCCCTGTTGAACTGGGCGGTGGGATCAGGGATCTTGAAATTGCTAAAGAATATATCGATTGCGGGATCGCCCGGATCATCATTGGCACCCAAGCCGTAAAAGATTTATCCTTTATTGAACACTTAATTTCTCTTTACGACGAAAAAGTCTGCGTTTCCATTGATGCTAAAAAGGGAGTGGTTTGCACTGAAGGCTGGGTCGAAACCAGTCACTTAGAAGCCTTGGAATTAGCCGCTAATTTAGAACGTTTAGGCCTTCAAACGCTTGTTTATACGGACATTTCAAAAGATGGGATGATGGCTGGCCCTAATTTTGAGATGCTTAATGTCCTCAATAAACATCTCAATATTGACATTATTGCCTCAGGTGGGGTGTCTTCCTATGCTGATGTCAAACGCCTTAAGGAAATGAATCTCTATGGTGCCATCATCGGTAAAGCCTTATACGAAGGAACGATCGATCTTGAGAAACTACTCAATGAGGAATTAAGCGATGCTAACTAAACGGATTATTCCCTGCCTCGATGTCAACCATGGCCGCGTTGTCAAAGGAAAAAAATTTAAAGACATTCAGGATGTCGATGATCCGGTCGATTTGGGTCGCTATTATTCTGACCAAGGAGCAGATGAACTCGTCTTTTACGATATTACGGCCTCCCATGAAGAACGGGCTATTTTTATCGATATCGTGGAAAAGGTCGCTGAGGCCATTCGCATTCCCTTTACCATTGGTGGTGGAATTGCTCGTCTTGACGATTTTAGAAAGGTCTTGATGGCTGGTGCCGACAAGGTTTCTGTTAATTCCTCTGCCGTTTTAAATCCCCAATTAATTCGCGATGCAGCCTTAAAATTCGGTTCCCAGTGTGTGGTTTTATCGATCGATGCCAAGCGCAATAAAAAAAATTCGTGGGATGTATTTGTTAAGGGTGGCCGTCAAAATACCGGAATCGATGCGATTGAATGGGCAAAACAGGGACAGGATCTGGGGGCTGGTGAAATTTGCATTAATTCAATCGATACCGATGGTGTAAAAGAAGGCTATGACCTAGCTCTTAATGAAAAACTCTCAAAACTTTTATCAATCCCCATCATCGCTTCTGGTGGTGCCGGAAAAAAAGAAGATTTTTTAGATGTTCTAAAAATCGGAGCCGATGCTGCTCTTGCAGCATCAGTTTTCCACTACCGAGAAATTTTAATTCCTGATTTAAAAGTTTATCTTGAAAATTGTGACATCCCCATGAGAAAGGTGTAAAATGGATTTAGAAACTATAAACTACAATGACGCTGGACTTGTTCCAGCGATTGTTCAAGATTATCATACTAGAAAAGTACTGATGATGGCTTGGATGAACAAAGAAGCATTAAGACTCAGTCTTGACACAAAAATTGCGACTTTTTATAGTCGCAGCCGAGAAAAAATCTGGATAAAAGGCGAATCATCTGGAAACTCACAAGAAATTGTTAGCATTGACTATGATTGCGACGAAGATACCCTGCTTTTACAGGTAATCCCTAAGGGTCCGGCCTGCCATACTGGCGAGATCACTTGTTTTTATCGAAACTTAATGACTAATTCAGACCTCCAAACTGGTAATCTCGATATCCTTTATAAGTTAAGCGATTTAATTGCTAAGCGAGCTACTCACCCTAAGGAAGGTTCTTATACCAATTATTTACTCAATCAAGGTGTTGATAAAATCTGCAAAAAAATTGGTGAAGAAGCCGCTGAAACAATTATTGCCGCTAAAAATAACGATCCCCTAGAGCTTACTTATGAGGCATCTGATTTAATCTACCATCTTCTCGTTCTTTTGGAAAATCAAAAGGTCGATCTCGATGCTTTATTTGTCGAATTAAGCAAACGTCATCAATAAAAAACAATTTTCCAAGTTTATCTAAAGGTTCAAATTTTATGATAGTAATGAGATTAAACATCTCCCCTTTTTCTTTTCATTCCTAATATACAAAAGCGACTAACCATTATGGTTGGTCGCTTTTTGCATTCATGCTTTTTAATCAATCATCTTAATTGTTTTTAAGATATCATAGCCGATCCGTCTTTTTTTACCTTGATAGGGATAAGCATGCATAACTACCATCGGGTTATGGTTAAGTTCAATAATCCCATAGGACGAATCTTCCTTTGAATAATCTTCAATAATCATATCAACCCCACAAAACTTCGCCTTAAAGGCTTTGGCCGAATTAATAGCAATTTTTTTAAATTTTTCAGGCATTTTATCAGTAAAATCAATGCTATCGCCACCAGTGCTAATGTTCGAATTTCCTCTTAAAAAAATCATTTGACCATCATCAGGAATTGATTCTTGTGTCAAATTCTGCTTTTTTAAATAAAGCCGTGATTGTTGGTCAATCTCTATCTTTTTAAGTGGACTGGTTTTTCCATCCCCCCGATAAGGGTGCTTATTTTTAATCTCAATTAATTCTTGGATTGTCCTTTTTCCATCGCCAATCACATTTGCTGGTCTGCGATGAAGAACGATTACCGGCGAATCCCCGATAATCAAAAATCGAAACTCCATACCTTTTAAATAATCTTCTACTAAGACTATCTGATCATAAGAAAAAGCGATTTGTCCAGCTTCTAATAAGTCCTCATAATTTCCCCCATTGGCAAAAATACTGATACCTAAACCAAAATTTGTTGATTTCGGTTTAATCACGAGTGGCTTATTAACGTATCGATCAATCGATTTCTTCATCTTGGCAAACGATAAAAAAGCCTCACCAAGGGGAACAGGAAAACCTTCTTCGGTCAATATTTTCTTCGTAACCACTTTATTTTTCATCAGTAAGGGAGTGATATAAGAATCAATACTGGTTTTTGTGGCCTGCTTAACGTATTCCTTTTGATGGCCTCTTTTTAAAGCAATAATATTTTCAAAAGGATCTAAAGGGGCCACCTCAATGCCTCTAGTGATTGCCTCTTTAATTAAAATTTGAGTCGACATCTCCCATTTTTCAAAGCCTTTAAGTAAATAACATTTCTTTTTTGCTTGGTCTGAATTAGTTTTTGCAATTTTAAGAAAAGCTTCACAACAATCTTCTTTTGTTAATTCATCGATTCGGTAGGCATAAGTTTTTCTATAATCCTTAACCCGCTCCATCATTAGCTCTATACTCGTCTCTTGACCCAAGGATAAATAATCATTCATTTCTCTGATCTTAGTTAAAATATCTTTTGCCCATTCTTTTTTTAAGATCCACTCTTCTTTTTCAAGTAATTTAAGATTTTCATCTAAGCCATGCTCAGCGACTGCAATTTCATTAATCATCGCTTCTTGTTGCCAGGTTGGATACTCTTCTTCCTCCTTTAGGAGTAAAAAGACCATAAAGACATTTAAAAAATCACAATCACTTTTAGAAATCCCCCGGCTTTCAAAAACATTTAAATCAATGGAGCGAATTTCAAGGTATTTAATCCCATCTTTTTTTAAGGATTTTAAAATATCATCGTTATGATATGGTTTAAGACGAATTTGAGAATAAAGTTCCTTAGCCTCAGAAAGAGACCCTTCTTTTATAAAGTCTTCAATACTAGCGATAAAATGATTTAGTGATGAGTAGTCTGGATATAATTCAATCGGATTTTTGTAACCCGTGCTATTTCCATTTCGAGTTGATATGCCATCTTCAAACTTAAAACCATTTCTTCCCCATTTTTTCATCCCCTCAATGGGATCATCCATATAAGTATGGTGGATGCAAGGAGAACTTCCCGTTAAATAAATAATCAACCATCTTAATTTTAAGTAATTTCGGGCTGCTTTCATGTAAATCTCATCTGAAAATTCCCGGTAATTCATTTTTTTTCCAGATTTTTCCCATAAGAACTCAAGCATTTCATCGCTATATGAAAAATTATAATGGATTCCCGAAACAAGTTGCTTTTTACTACCATATTTTTCCTTAAGTTTTTCCCGATATTCTCGTGCTGCCCTGCCTTTTTCACCTTTATAAACCGCAATTGGAATAGTATCTTCATCGGGTAGGGTACAAGGCATGGATTGGGGCCACAAAAATTCATCTTCCTCAATTTCACAAAGTACGATATTTGTTAATGCTTCTAGGAAATCACAAGTCTCATCCGTTGAGTAAAAAACCGGGGTAATGACCTCGACCTGACTTTCCGAAAAATCAGTTGTGATATAAAAATTTTCAAGTTTTTCCCCGAAAATTGTGGGGTGTTCACTTAATGCTAATTCTCCTGTTTTAGTAACTCTCAGTCCTTCTCGCTCAAGTCCAATTCCCGATTTAAGAATAAGCTCAGGCCCTAATGTCTTTAAAATTTCAATCATTTCCATTGCCTTTCTGACTTTATAAAAACTTAAATTGTTTTTTAATCTACCATTATTGTACCACATTCTAATCTATTTTAAACACTAGATCGATTATTTAGGACCCTAATTTAGAATGATTATCATTTTTAAAATGGATTGACATGATAATATCACAATGTTAGAATTAACCTACATAGTTAGTAGCTACTAACTATGTTATTTTAAGAACATTTATCTTTTAAAAAACAAAACGCTGATTGTATCAATCTTACTAGCTACAATCCCGTTTACAGATTTCTAGAGAATCTAAATCAGGAGGCTATTATGGAAAATGTATTTGAACAAATTGGTATCTCAGAACAAAAGAGAAGTAAGGGAAGAAAAAAGCGTCGATTCGGTCGACAAAAGCACTCTAAGGCAGCTTGCCCCTATCTAGCTGGAACCTTGGCCAGTGCTAATATAAATGAAGAATATTTAATTAAAAGGGTCGAAACAAATAACGACGAAATGAAAGATTTTCTCTTTACCCTTGGTTGTTATGAAGGTGAGGCAATAACCGTCATTTCGATTATTTGTGATCAATACATTGTCGTTGTAAAAGATGCCCGATACAGCATTGATAAAAATTTAGCTACTGCCATTATTATTTAAGGATTTAAAATACAATTATTAATCCTAACTTACACTAAAATCCAAGTTCAATCTATTTTTGATTGTTCTGCTATAGATATAAAAAAAAGGAGAAAACGTGAATGAAGATTGCTTTAACTGGAAACCCCAATAGTGGTAAAACCACTTTGTTTAACGCCATCACCGGCAAAATCGAACATGTTGGAAACTGGGCTGGTGTTACCATTGAGAAAAAAGAGGGGGTTATTAAAAAAACCCTCAACAAAACCGATACTGATATAACGGTTATTGATTTACCCGGTGCCTATTCGATGTCCCCTTTCACATCAGAAGAAAGTATTACTAGTGACTTTGTCAAAAATGAAAGTCCCGATGTTATTATCAATATTGTTGATGCAACAAATTTAAGTCGAAGTTTGTTTTTCACAACCCAACTGTTAGAACTAGACATCCCTATCGTTGTTGCCTTAAATAAAAGTGACTTATCAAAGAAAAAAGAAACAAAAATTGACTTAGAAGGTCTTTCTAAATTGCTCGATTGTCCGGTCATTGAGACAGTCTCAACCGCTGCTGGTGAAAATGGCTTAAAGGCGTTAATATCAGCAGCTGTCGATGCAAAAGGAAAGACCCAAAACCCTCCTCTTGATACCAAGGATCTTGACCGCAATAATAAAACAGCTGTCGATGCTTCTGATCGAAAGCGATATGACCTTGTCAAAGAAATCGTCTCCCAAGTTGAAAAGCGGACTATTCAAAGTAGTAGTCAAACAAAACAAGATGCTGCTGATCGAATTTTAGCTCACAAATGGCTTGGACTTCCTATCTTTGCTCTTGTTATGTGGGCCGTCTTTTCAATTTCCCAAACCTATTTAGGAACATTCCTAGCCGATATATTCGTTGGCTGGATTGATCTTTTTTATGGCCTGGTCGAAGGTGCTTTAGGAGAGAGCGTCTCACCCTTCTTATCAACTTTATTACTTGATGGTATTATCGGTGGCGTTGGAGCTGTCGTTGGTTTTTTACCATTAATCATGGTATTATTCTTTTTACTAGCTCTTTTAGAAGACAGTGGCTATATGGCCCGTGTCGCCTTAATTATGGATCGATTCTTTAAAAAGGTAGGTCTTTCTGGGAAATCAATTATACCAATGATTATTGGAACTGGCTGTGCTATTCCAGGTATTATGGCAACCCGAACCATTAAAGATGAACGCCAACGCCGAACAACGGCCATGCTAACACCCTTTATGCCCTGTGGTGCAAAATTACCGGTGATCGCCTTATTTGCCGGAATATTTTTCAAAGATGCTGCCTGGGTCGGAACGTCAATGTATTTCTTAGCCATATTTCTAATTGTCATCAGTGCCTTAATTGTCCGAAAAATTACTGGTGAAGAAAAAATGACAAATTATTTTATTATGGAATTACCAGAATATCGCATTCCTAGTATAAAAAGAGCTGCTGTTTCGATGTTTGATCGCGCTAAAGCTTTTATTATAAAGGCTGCTACGATTATTTTAATTTGTAATGCCCTTGTTCAAATTATGCAAACATTCAACTGGCAATTTCAAGTTGTTGCCGAAAATGCCCAAGACACAAGTATCCTCGCTAGCATTGCGGCTCCCTTTGCCTTTTTACTAATTCCGTTAGGTTTTGGTGTATGGCAATTAGCTGCTGCTGCTGTTACAGGCTTTATTGCTAAAGAAAATGTTGTCGGGACTCTTGCCGTGGTTTATGGCATTACTAACTTTATCGATACCGAAGAATTTATTCTTCTCGAAGGAGCATCAAGTGTCGCCGGTGTAATGGGACTTACATCAGCCGCTGCCCTCGCTTATCTAGCCTTTAACTTATTTACCCCGCCTTGTTTTGCTGCTATTGGAGCAATGAATGCGGAGATGGAATCTAAAAAATGGGTATTTGGTGCCGTTGGTTTCCAATTAGCTATGGGTTATAGTGTTGCTTTTATTATCTACCAAGTAGGGACGATTATTGAAAGTGGTAGTGTTGGAACAGGTTTTTTACCTGGCCTGATTGCCGTAACAGCAATCATTACTTATATTAGCTACTTGATGAGAAAAGGTTCTCAAACAGGAAGTGAACTTAATCCACAAGAGATTTAGGAGGTCACCCATTGGCAGATCTATTTGTTGTCATCATTATCTTAGTAATTATCGGTGGCGCAGCATACAAACTTTATTGGAATAAAAAGAACAACATCAAATGCTCAGGCTGTTCTTCTTGTCCATCAAATAATAAATGCCATCGTGACGAACAAAAAAAGCAAACTTAACTTACAAAGGTTTGGCCCTCACTTAAAGTGGTGGCCAAACCTTTATATTTTTACTCCTTAATAAAAGAAAATCATTTAAAAAGATGTGGTCTTTCTTGACCTCTAACTAATCTTAAGGCCCCTAGAGCCAACGCTTCTAATTCCTTTTCACCAGGATAAAGGTAAACTGGGCCAATAAAATCTATGTACTGCCTAATCATCCTAACCATCTTTTGAGAATAGGCCATTCCTCCGGTTAAAAGAATCCCATCAATTTCTCCTTTTAATACGGCGGATATGGCACCAATAGCCTTTCCAATTTGATAGGCTTGAGCCTCATAAACATCTCGGGCAAAAGTGTCCCCGGCTAAAATGCGCTTTTCAATTTCTCGACAATCACTGGTTCCTAAATAAGCTTTTAAGCCACCTTGACCACGGATTCTTTTTTTAATATCTTCTTTTTTATAAGTAGCCATTAATTCAAGAAAAGATAAAAGTGGCACACTGCCAGAACGTTCCGGTGAAAAGGGACCACTATCATCAGCAATCACATCGATGATCCGTCCTCTCCGGTGGGCCGTGATCGAAATCCCACCACCTAGATGGGCAACAATCAAATTGAGATCGGTATAGTCTTTATTTCGCTCTAGTGCATGCTTGCGACCGACCGCCTTGGAATTTAAGGCATGGCTTAAGCTTTTTATCTTAATTTCAGGAAAACCACTAAAACGAGCAATATCCTCCATTTCATCAGTGGAAACCCCATCGTAAATAAATGCTGGTATGCCAAGGGGGCTTGCAAGAGCATCGGCTAAAATCGCTCCTAAATTAGAGGGATGGTCAGAAAGCTTGCCAGTCCAGATTAACTCTTTCATTTTGGCATTAACGCGATAGCCCCCCGCTTTAATTGGTGGCAGAAGCCCACCTCTTCCGACAATGGCCGACAAGTGTTTTAGCGAAAAATCTTGATCGCTTAAGCTTTTAAGGATAATCTTCTTTCTAAATTCAAATTGATCATTGACTCGTTTAAAGATCTCTAAATCAGAACTCGCATGGTCAATTGATTTTGAAAACAGTTCTGTTTCGTTTTTATAGACTGCCATCTTCGTTGATGTAGAACCCGGGTTAATTGCTAAAATGTGATACTCTTCCATGATGTCTCCTAACTTTTATAAACTTTAAAGGCTTGCTATCAAAATTACCATGATAGGTGTTTACATTCCTCACTAGCATTTAAAACACGTAGGGCACCAGCTGCTAGCGATTCCATTTCATTTTCTCCTGCAAAAACAAAAATATAAGCGATAAATCGAACTCTTTTCTTTATCCATTCTACAAGTTTTTTTGAATGAGCTAATCCACCTGTTAATACGATGGCATCAACATCACCATATAATACACTAGCCGCTGAAGCAATTTTTTTAGCAATTTGATAGGCCATCGCCTGATAAATTAGTTCTGCTTCCATATCACCTTCTTCAATTTTTTTCTCAATCATCCTTGCATCATTTGTTCCAAAATAACTAACCAAACCACCCAAACCAACAAAATTCTTTCGTATTTCTTTTTCTGATTGGCCACTATTAAAACATAAATCGATAACATTCGATACGGGCAGACCACCAGCTCGCTCAGTTGAAAAAGGTCCTTCACCACTTAGACCATTATTCACATCAACAACACGTCCTTTTTTATGGGCTCCTACTGTTACCCCTCCACCTAGGTGAGCGACAATTAAATTTAACTCAGGGTAAGGCTTATCAAGATGTTCTGCCGCTTTTTTAGCCATGGCTTTTTGATTTAAAGCATGAAACATACTAAAACGTTCGATTCCTTTAAAGCCCGAAATTTTTGCAATCGGATCCATTTCATCAACCACAATGGGATCAACAATATAGGATGGGATTTCTGCCATTTTAGCAATTTGATTGGCTAGCAAGGCCCCTAAATTCGATGCATGCTCATAGGGTGCTGTCTTTAAATACTGGCACATGGCCTCATCGATACAATAGGTCCCACTCTCCATTGCTTTTAAGCAGCCACCTCGGCCAACAACACAGGCTAGGTCGCTTATTTTAATTGATTCTTCTTTCAAATAATCTAAAACCGTTTCCATTCGCAAGTCCATTTGATCATATATTTTTTTATATTCTAATAATTTAGAAGCATCATGGCTAATATTTTTCTCGGAAATTTGATTTTTTCCTTGAAAGATGGCAAGTTTTGTTGATGTTGAACTTGGATTAATCACTAATAACAATGGTTTTTCATTGAGCTTTATTTTTTCAGTATTTTCACTTTTTGGCATTTTGCCTAACCTCTCATCCTCTTTTAATGATGATCTACTACGAAAGCAATATACTTAAAGCGATTGAATTTAATTTTGATACACTTGAATCTGCCCGTGAAGTCAAAATTATTGGAGC
>CAZJGM010000012.1:21950-29923 GCA_964545675.1 uncultured Lachnospiraceae bacterium
TCCAAATTCTTTTTCAAGAACGGCTCTTAAAAAATCGGACGTACTTAAAAAACCTTTCATTAAAATATCTGCTTTACCAGTCTTTACACATTTAACCGCTCTTTTTGCAGCCTGAGCATTATTTTCTTCATTAATAATCTGAATATTATTAAGGTCAAGTTTAATCTTTTGAGCAATTTCTTTAATCAAGGACTCATTTCCAACCAATATAAAATTTGCTAATTTTTTTTCTTTAGCACCTAATACTGCTTCTAATACATCTCTATCCGCTGCCGCTGCAACTGCTATTGTCCGTTTACTATCTGATTGAGTAATTCTTTCATATATTTCTTTAAAACTTTTCAAATGCTCTTCTCCTTTTTATTATATTATTTTGAACCTTTACTTCGATTTTAAAGCATCTTTAATGATTAACCTTTATAATGGATAGATACTATAAAGGAGTCTTCATGAAAATAATAAAAATTTTTCTATATACTTTTGCCATTTTACTGATTTTACTTTTCTCCATCTTTATTTATTCACGTTATCTTGAACCAAGTCTATTGATGGTTAAACGATTAGAACTCGAAAGTGAGTTTGTCGATGAAACCATTAAAATTGTTTTCTTTTCTGATACTCATTTAGGTGAGTTTAGTCCTCCCAATCAACTCAATAAGCTTGTTAATAAAATCAATGCCGAAAATCCTGATCTCGTTCTTTTTATGGGAGATCTTATTAATTATAGCCCAAATTTAGAGATAAACACTTCTTTAATCTCAGAAACACTTAAAAGCATCCAATCCTCTTATGGAAAATATGCCGTGGTCGGCAACCACGAACTGGCCCTAGAAAACCAGTACAATTATAGCGATCTTATGAGCCAAGGAGACTTTAATGTCCTCATTAATGATTTTTTAGATTTTCCAGACTTAAACTTAAGACTTTTAGGCCTTGATGATGACTATCTGGGTAAGCCAGATATTAACCTTTCTAATTCAGCCACTAAGGAATCCTATAATCTCTTAATGACCCATGAACCAGATATCGTCGATGAAATGAATCTCGACGATATCCAACTCGTTTTGGCCGGGCACACTCACGGTGGCCAAATTTCAATCCCTTTTCTCACCGATCGAATCTTACCCATGGGTGGACAAAACTACCTCAAAGGTCTTTACTCTGTGGGACCTAATCAACAAACAAATTTATTCGTTAGCAAAGGCATTGGTATGACAAAATTACCCCTTCGCTTTATGAATGTTCCCGAGATCGTGTCGATTGAGATTAAGGCTAAGACCCCTAACTAGGATCAAGAATTGCCCCCATAAAGATGATCGCTCCGGTTTGACTATCCTCGATAGCGTAGAAAAATGGTCGGTCAAATTTAAGTTCAAAGTCATTTATTGGCATACTGGTCATACTCATTTCCACTGAACTTACTGCCGCTGCTTCTGTGCCGACTTCATCGACCTCTATAAAAGTTTTATGCTTTACTTGGCTAATCTTAATCTGATTTATAAGCCCTTTGGCTGCCATTTTACTAAAATCCGCTTTACCAGCGTCAAAAGCAACACCCATTCCCAAATCGCTTAAGGCCTGATTGAGATTCTCCTCATATTCTATCTTAAACTTGGGCAACATTACCGTACCTTCTTTTTTTTCAAAAAGATCCATCCACTCTGACCAATTCGTTTCATTTAACTCTTGCTCAAATCCGGCCAGGTCTGAATCCTCATTTGGTAAAAAAAGGATCATGGAGATCCGTTCTGCTTGGCCATAAGGCAATTTCAAGGCCTGAAAATTCGACCTTTCTAAATAATCAAAAGAATCACTCTTAAACATCATTGGGACGGTCACGGTTTGGTCATCTCCCTTTATAAATGGCTGATCACTGGTTACCTCTTTTTCAAAAGGATCCGTCCACGGCCCTTTAAAATAAACGGCATTAATCAGAAACATGATCGTTTGAGGATCAATCGGTGGAACCACAATGTCTTCAATGGCATCTTGGGTTTTTTCCTTCACCCACTTATTAATGGTATCGACAGACTTAGGGTCACTAAAATCCAGAGTCTGTGCTTCTGCCTGATAGTCTTTAATAACTGTATTTAAAAAAGTTTCTGAAAACTCAAACTCTTGGTGCATCCAAATGGAATTAGCAATATCTACCCTTATTTCAGGATCAGCCGTCGTTAATAAATATAGCAGTGCCAGATTATTTTTATTCAAGGCTTCCAGCTCAATCCCCTGAATATTTAAGGCTTTTGCCATGTCTTCTTTGGTTTTTCCATCTGCGCCATTATAGGCCATCTCAAGAGCCAAAGATACACTGACTGGTGAAATCATGATGTTTTCATTGCTACTGGCCAAATTTTTATAAAGATTAAATCCAAAATCATTGGTTTTTTCAACGATGGCAGAGTCAAAGCCATTAAGAACTTCTTCATCTGGTTTTGCTACAAGTTCTTTTTCACAGCCTGACCCCATCAATAATGTAACAATCATACTTAACACTCCCATCATTATTGCTAGTCTCCCTCTCATGATAACCTCCAACTCCTTTAAATTTACCATTTATCTAAATCAGATTGCTCTAAGCCTATATCCAAAAAATTTAAGCTCACCGGATTCCAAGTGGTCCTTACCGCAACTATCCTAACTTTTTCCTGATTGATTAAGTCCTTAATTAATTCACTTTGCTCAATCCGTCTGATACTGTTCTCACTATTAAGCTTTTCACATTGATAAACATCTTCTTGGATAAACATCTTCTTGACCTGCTATAGCAGGTTGAATTTCTTCTAGAACAGATTCAATATAGGTAGAACCCTTAGCTTCCTCCATAGTAGCTGCAACTGCTCGGCAGTGATTATGTCCAAGACCAGAATAACCGAAGTTTCAAGATATCCGCCTTGTTTCTTTAAGCCTTGATAAAATCTTTATTCCCTTTTTTTAACTTTTCAATCACTCTTTCGATTATAGTCAATTTTTCTTCATACATATAACACCTCTTTTACTTATTATTTTAATTCTAAAATCACCATTGTTAAAAAGATGCTCATTCATTTTTTATAAAAACAAAGATATTTGTCTTTGAGCGTTCTTTCGAAAAGTGATAGCCTAAAGAATTAAAGGCTTTGATACCCTCAAGATCTGTAATCTGATTTTCTGCCAAAAACCGTACCATTTGACCCCTAGCCATCTTACACATCGTCCCTTTCTCGATCACCTTATCCTTCTTGACCTCCCCAAACACACAAGTAAGAAATAAAATATCTTTTGGCAGATGAGGCAAAATTGCTTTACTATATTCTTTAGAAGCCAAATTTAAAATAAAATCACTTTCGTCACTTAGCTTTTTTGCCAGTTGATTGCCCCAAAAGCTATAGAGATTTTTATGATTATTAACCGCAAGCCTTGCCTGCATCTCTAAACGATAGGGACAAACCCCATCAAAAGGTGCTAGAATACCATAAAAACCCGAAAGAATCCGTAAGTGTTTGTCAATAAATGCATATTGACAATCGCTAAATATATCAGAACCCATATATTGGTATTGAATTCCCTCATAGGATAAGATCGCCGGGGTTAGTTTCGTTCTTAGGTCCATCTGCCTAATCCGCTCAAAATTAATCGTTGCAATCTTATCACTACAAGCCCATAGTTTTTTTAATTCCTCATAGTTCATTTCTTTTAATCGCCCTAAAAGAATCTCCGCCTCTTTTAAAAAATAAGGCAAATTTTTCGGTGCTAGGCTGTCTGTATTAATTTTCATTTTTTTAGCTGGTGAAATAATGATTCTCATAAATACTCCATTTTCTTTGTTGGAGATATTAGTTTTGATAAAGGCTCCAATCGCTGTATCCGAGAGGCATAGTCGGTAACTCCCTCGCCCATATTGGGGTTTTTTGACGAATAAAGCTGATCTATCGAAAAGACACAAAGTAGTATGCAACATAAGGCAATAAGATTTTTACGGGAAATACGGCTAATTAAAGCATCAAGTACTGGGGCGACCACATAAACAACCGCCAAGCCACCAAGGCCAAAGACCAGTAAGCCTTCACCGCTAACTCGGCCATTTAAATTAAGAAAATAACCACTATAATCCCACCATTTCATGCCACCATGAGCCATCTCTAAATACCAGCTACTAGTATATTCAACAATGCCACAAAGTAAAACAATCATTAGAAAATTAATGCCAGGATGTTTTCGAAAACGATACAAGAGAGTTAAAATTAGAATTGACCCCGATCCGTAAATCGGTAACCATGGCCCTTGGAGGACACCGCGATTAACAAAAACCCCATCGTAAATTAAGTGGAGGCCAACTTCCCAGAAAAATCCTATCATACAAGCAATAAAAAAGATCAAAATAAGTGACGACGGTGAATAACTCTTTAAATAATTATGGCTGTTGGCCCAAAGACTCTTTTCTCTTTCTTTAAATGGATTAAGTTTAATGGGGTAAGCCCTTCCCTCCAAAATCTCATTGATCCATCCATATTCCATATCCTTGACTTTTTGCTTATCATAAGCCAGAAGTTTAGGGTCATTGCCAACTCTAATCCCTAAAAAATGATAAAGAAAAGCTGATAATTTATTTAACTCTGGTTTTTCGACCCTCTCTTTTTGCAAAGTCAACTGATTAGAATAAGCTTGATTTAAAACCCCAATTTCTGGCTTTTCATAGAGATAACTGTCGTTGAGTTGATTACTATTTGGAACTTCTTTTACCCTTGCATCAAAACGACGCCTAACAAAAAATTCGCTCATCGTTGATAATTTGTAAGGATTTAAATAAAAAATTCCGACAATCCCAAAGGTTAATAGATTTAAAATTTCCCAAGCTAAAAAAGATAAATCTAGGACAAAACATTGCCATTTATAACCATCCATCATTTGCCTTGATAGAGTGATAACATCTCGCGATTTTAGAGCCGGATTTTCTGCTAGGATAAAGGGAACCATCCGATAGGAATAAAACTTAATTATCCCACCAATGATTGTCAAGGTCCATAAAAGCTGAAAAAGATTGGTCATAAATAAAGTTACCGCTACCGCTGTCACTTTACGAATACGAAACAAGTAAAACAAGCGAACTGTCGGAACCCTTTCATAATGCCTACCTTCAAGAATCATCCGTCTTGCAATAACTAGAAATGGCTTAATTAGAAAAAAGGTTAGCCCCAAATAGAAAAGACCACTACCAATGATCATCAGAATTAAGGTAATATCCCCCGATTGGGTAATTCCTTCAATCACTCTGGCAATACTTAAAAGAAAAGACCCTGAATAATAGGCGTTCACCATCCCGGCAAAAATCCCTTGGTTTCGTTGGAAAATTGATCCACCTAGCTGACCCAGCCAATTGCTAATATCTTCTAAACCTCGACTGTTTAAAGCCAAATTTTCAGGACGAATTGAATTAATCGAACTTAAAGACCCCTGAAATTCAGTCCCTAAAAAGGCAGCGATCAAGCAAATAAGCACAAATAACCAATAATGCCCCTTAAGATTCTTTTTTGCCTGCTGTTTTAGAATTTTTCGTTCCATTCTTCGAACCCCCATGCCCTTAAATTTAAGCAAAGATCACTCATTTTTTCTCGCTTAAATACTTTTTAAAACGATTATTTTTTTTTACTTTGGGGTATTTTATCATAATTTAAATTGAATTACTATCGATTTATTAGCCTTATGTGTTAGCATAGTTACCATAATAAGAATCGTTTTCGATCTTTTGCTATTTTGCATGATCAGTAAAATGAGGATTGCTACCATCAAAAGATAGTGCTAAAAGTTCATATCCTCCATCAATGGCATCGATTGTTTCAACGTCGTGTTTAATCATAAATTTCTTATCACTTAGAAATGGTTTCTTTTTCTCAGCAAGTAACTTGCACGATAGATTGTAGCAACTGAAACGTCCAAACTATATTTGTTTTTTTTGACAAAATAAGGGTAAACCATTAAAATCCAATAAAAATTATAATGAAAGCCGTCAGGAGGCATAAAAAATGAATGCTGAGAAAAAAACACAAGGAATTTTCATCGGTTTTGTTTTTATTTGGTCTTTCATATTTTGGGGCCTAGGTATTTTTTTATCTTTAAAAAATAATGTTACCCTACTTGAAAACGCCGATTTATTAAATGAAGTTTTAAATGGTACTTTAAGCGGGGAACTTCTTACAATTACGATAATCAATACTCTGGCCGGATATGGTCCTCTACTTGGAAGTATTTTTATCGCTATTTTTATACCGGAAACTAGAAAATACTTTAAGAACAAATTTAAGTTTAATACACCACTGAAATATCCTTTGCAGGTCATAGCTTTATTTTTATTCATAACCATTGTACCCCTAATACCTTTAGCTCTTAGAGATGGATTGGCTACTCCCTTAAGAGGGTCATTGGTAAACTTTTTATTGTTATTTTTTATTTATCAATTTATTACTGCCGGGACAGAGGAAATTGGTTGGCGTGGTTATCTACTTCCATCAATGTTACAGAAAAAAACACCATGGCAAGCAAGTGTAAGAATAGGTGTTATTTGGGCATTATGGCATACGCCGATTATATTATATGTCTTTTATTCACAAGATCTACCCGTTCTCCATATATTAATATCATTTATCGGATTCATAGCGGGGACTATCGCAATGGCAACCATCCATACCTATTATTATTTAAAAACCAATAATATAGTATTTAATATGTTTATTCATGCCATCAGTAATACTTTTCCTATGTTTGTAGGCATGCTCTTTGCTAGTTCCTACGAAATTTCAGTCGCTGTTCAACTATTACTTTGGGTTTTTGTACTAATTATTACCAAGAAAAATAAATTTCTTTTTGATACTATCCAAAATCGACCACTATGACAAACTAATCAATGTCCTTATAATGTTCCAATCTCTAGCTTAGGTCCTATTTTATCCTTTACCCTAAAAACTACTGTTAGGCCCTTTTAGAAAGTCAATTTCTTCAGGGGTCGATTCTCGCTTAAGCATGGTGTTTCGATGAGGGTAACGACCAAAGCGATCAATGATGGCCTTATGTTTAATTTCATACTCTAGGGTTAGTGGGTCTCCTAATTTTTCAAAAAGCGGCAGGGCTATTTGGTGAATCGCCGCTGATTCTGAATGCATCATTGGCATCAGGATAAAGCGTTTTTGATCCACCGGCAGTGACCAAAAGGCACTGTCTTTTATCGCTTCTTGAGCCAATACTAAGGCCATCTTATCTTGAGAAAAAGCCTTTTCATTCTCTCTATTTAAATTTCTAGAAAATTGATCAAGGACAATAATCTCAGCTAATCGTCCTTCAATGGTCTCGCGCCAGCTTAAAAGTAAGCCCTGACAGCCATCAATCCAGGTTTGATAAAATTTCTCTCGAATTTCGCAATCGAAAGCCATATTTTTCTCAAACCAAAATAATTTGTTCTGTAGATCAAACCAGAAATCAAGGACTTTTTGTCCATCCGCCTGGACCTCTATCTCTTTAATTTGCTTTAAATCCTCCATCTTTTCTCTCCTTATTTATATAATTTCTATTCATGAAATAATTTATAGTATCTGCCTATTTTTTCTTCAAGCTTAATCAGACTAATGATCCCCGCTTCACGGATCGTTTCTTTGCCCTGGATAAACAATATCACTGCTGGTGCAGTAAAAATGCCATTGGCAGCTGACACTTCCGGTGACTCTTGCATCTCAACCTTTACCGTCTTAATCAGTGGGTAGTTGCCAATCATCTGCTCAACCTTAGGCCTCATGTCTTGACAGACACTACAAATTGGACTTCCAAAATAAACCAATACCATCTCATGGTCTTCTTTCAAAGCGGTCATGTCATCGACTGAACTTATTTGCTCCATCTTCTTCCTCCAGACTTTAATTAAATATTACCCTAAATGAAGGATTTTTGCACAATTTTTAAAACATTTAACTGTAAAAGTCTGTTTCTTCTAAGGTTAACTTAACAAT
>CAZJGM010000013.1:0-27320 GCA_964545675.1 uncultured Lachnospiraceae bacterium
AAAAACCAGTAAATCTGAAAAATACTTGTGAATTAAGAGAGAATCATATATAATTAAAAAAATTAGGAATATAAAAAGGAGAAAATGATGAAAAGAAAAGGATTGTTTTTAGGATTAATTTTAAGCTTGCTTGTAATTGTATCTTTAACAGCTTGTTCTTCTGCCACAGAAGAGACAGCCTCTGAAGATGTCTTAGCAGATGGGGTTTTATCAATTGGTGTCGATGATACGTATTTGCCGATGGAGTTTCGCAATGACCAGAATGAATTGATTGGTTTTGATATTGACTTTGCCAATGCTTTAGGTGAAGAATTGGGAGTAGATATTGAATTTCAAACCGTTGCTTGGGATGGCATCTTTAATGGCTTAAACGCCCAACAATATGATGTTATTATTTCAAGTACGAGTGTGACACCGGAACGAAAAGAAGCCTTTGCAATGTCAGATCCTTATGTAGCCAATGGGATTGTCCTTGTTTCACGAACAGATGCAGAACCGGTTAAAGAGTTTAAAGAATTAGACGGTAAGAAATTAGGGGCTCAAATTGAGACAACCTCTGATATAGCTGCTGAAAAATTAAAAGAAGAAGAAGGGGTCGATGTCGATATTAAAAAGTTTGATGGCATGCTTGATGCCTTTGCAGCCTTAGAAGGCAAACAAATTGATAATGTGATTACTGATATTGGTGTTGCCATGCATTATGTATCTGATAAACCAGAGACCTTTGTCGTTTCGTCGGAAGTATTAACCAACGAACCGATTGGAATTACGGCTAGAAAAGGGGAAACAGCTCTTGTTGACCAGTTTAATGAAGCAATTAAAAGTTTACAAGAAAATGGAAAGTTAAAAGAGATTTCCATGAAATGGTTTGGAAAAGATATGACAAGTGATATTGATACCGAGTTGATTGTTATCGACTAGAAAAGAAGAATACTAACAGGACGTGAACACGTCCTGTTAGTATTTAAAATACATACTTAATAAAGGGGAAAAATCGACGTGTTGAATGAAATCCAAATACGGGCGATCTTAGCTGGAACCGTTGTGACCATAGAAATAGCACTTGTGGCTATTGTTCTAGGTGTTTTGTTTGGTGTGGTTGTTGCACTAGGGAGAATTTCAAAGAATAAGCTAGCAAATGGATTATCTTGGTTTTATATCTGGTTTTTTAGAGGAACGCCACTATTATTGCAATTGTTTATTATTTATTATGCAATACCGATTATTTATTTAGAAACAACAGGAAGTTCCTTGGAAATTCCGGCCATGTTAACGGCATTTATTGCCTTTTCACTAAATTCGACAGCTTATCTGGCAGAGATTATTCGCTCAGCCATCCAGTCGATTGATGTGGGGCAAATGGAAGCAGCTAAGGCTTTGGGAATGAGCTATCGGCAAGCGATGATGAAGATAATCATCCCACAAACCTATAAACGGATGGTTGCACCAGTAGGAAACGAGTTAATTTTGCTTTTAAAGGATACCTCATTGGTTTCTACAATTGCCTTATTTGATCTTCTTCGAACAACAAAGACGATGGCCAGCTCGACCGGTAGCTGGATTTATTATATTTATGCGGCAGCTGTTTATTTATTTTTAACGACGGTTATACAAGTTGTATTTGAACGGTTAGAAAAAAAATTGGGAGTCTACGAAAGATAGGGATCAATATGAGTATGGTAAAATTAATTGATGTTCACAAGTCCTTTGGGTCATTGGAAGTTTTAAAAGGCATTAATCTTGAAATTAAAAAAGGTGAAGTGGTTTGTGTTTTGGGAGCAAGTGGTTCGGGAAAAAGCACCATGCTACGGTGTTTAAATCATTTAGAACGAATAACCGATGGTGAAATTTATATTGATGGCGAATTAACAGATAAACGAAAAAATGGCAAAGATTTAATGAAAATTGACCCCCAAAAAGTGCAAATGCTTTGTACTGAATTGGGCATGGTTTTTCAGAATTTTAACTTATTTCCTCATTTAAGTGTGATCGATAATATTACAATTTCGCCAATAAATGTTAAAAAAGTCAGCCAACAGGAAATTGAAAAAAAAGCATTAGATTTATTAGAAAAGGTCGGCCTTGCCGATAAAATTAATGAGTACCCTTCGCGTTTATCAGGTGGTCAGCAGCAACGAGTAGCCATTGCCAGAGCTTTAGCCATGGAGCCGAAAATAATGATGTTTGATGAACCAACGTCTGCTCTTGATCCTGAATTAGTCGGGGAAGTATTAGCAACAATGCGAAAGCTTGCTGAAGAAGGGATGACAATGATTGTTGTTTCTCATGAAATTGGTTTTGCTAGGGAGGTTGCTGATCGGGTTATCTTTATGGATGAAGGTGTTATTTGTGAAGAAGGTACACCAGAAGAAGTCATTATGAATCCCAAAGAAGATCGAACAAAAGGGTTTTTAAATAAAATACTGTAAGCTAAAAAAATTGTCGTTAAGGCAGTTTTTTTATTTGCTTAAAAAAAAATCACATGATACAATCAAAATATCTAAAACTTTGGAGGGGAAAAAATGATAGACGTAAATTATCACATTCATTCAACATATTGTGATGGGAAAAATTCTTTAGAAGAAATGGTTTGTGCAGCTATCGAAGCAGGCTTAACTAGCATAGGTTTAAGCAGTCACATGGCCTTACCCTTTGAAAACCACTGGGCCTTACGGCCAGAAAAGGTGGAGGATTATTTCAATGAAATTGATCTATTAAAGGAAAAATACGCTGATCAAATTGAACTATATAAAAGCCTAGAAATTGATTATTTTACTGACCGTGGTGGGATCAGTCAAGCAGCTAAAGAAGTCTTGCCAGAACTTGATTATGTTTTAATGTCCATTCATTCACTTGGATCGACCCGTGCTGAAAAACTTTATCATATTGATGAATCACCTGAAAATTTTAAGGCCGGCATAGAAAAATATTATGATGGTTCTGTAAAAGCCTTTGTTTGTGATTACTACCAGTCTATTGGTGATATGGCCATTGATTATCGACCAGATATTATTGGCCATTTGGATTTAATAAAAAAGAATAATCGCAGTAATCTTTTTTTTAATGACCAAGAAGCCTGGTATCAAGAGGCCCTAGGTAATTGCCTTGATCGCATTGTTGAGAGTGGATCAATTGTTGAAATTAATACTGGTGCTAATATGAGAGCCCCTGGGGTGGGACGATACCCAAGTGATTGGATTGTGCCGGAGATGAAAAAAAGAAATATCCCCATCACAATTTGTGGCGATAGTCATTCTGTGGCCGGAATTGTAAACGAATATCAAGAGGCGATAGACCATCTTTTGGAATGTGGCTACAAGGAATATTGGCGACTTAGACAGGGTCAGTGGGAACCGTGTTCATTGGGAGAATAAGATGGACAAGCACCGAAATAAATTACTTTATGGCCTGATTATACTTGTTTTTTTAGGCGTTTTTTGGGCTTGGGCGATCTTCTCAAATACCAATGATTCAGAGCTTATCATTAGTGCTGAAACAAAGAATGAAGCCAGCGAAGAAAGGCCCGAAACGATTGTCGTTCATATAAGTGGAGCAGTAAAAAACCCGGGAGTTCTTTGTTTAGCATCGGAATCACGTTTGATCGATGCGGTTGAAGAGGTCGGTGGCTTAACTGATAATGCTGATCAAGATTCAGTTAATTTAGCAAGACGATTAAAAGACGAAGAAAAGATTCATATCGCTGAAATTGGAGAAGTGACTAATCAAAAGGGAAGTCAGTCTGATGGTCGGATTAATATTAATACGGCTAGTCTTGAAGAATTAAAAAAACTTCCCGGCGTTGGCGATGTGATTGCTAAAGGAATCATCGATTACCGCGAAAAAAATGGTAGTTTTACAGACTTAGAAGAATTAAAAAATGTCAATCGGATTGGAGAAAAAATATACCAAGGCCTGTCTGACTTGATCACATTGTGAAAAGAAGGTATTAAATCAATCAAAGCCGCTAATAATCTTAGAAATAGGCAGATAAGTGTTTACAAATAAATTATATGTGTTATACTAATAATATTATTAGCTAGGAGAAGTAAGATGAAACTTTCACAACGCCAAGAAGAAATTGTCAGAATCGTTAAAGAAAATCAGCCGATTAAAAGCAATGAAATAGCCGATCAAATTGCTGTCAATCGGGCAACTTTAAGACCAGATTTAAAGGTTCTAACGATGCTTGGTATCTTAGAAGCAAAGAGAAAAGTTGGCTACTTTTATACTGGTCGTTCACTTCTTCACATGCTAGGAAGTTATATAAAAACGATCAGTGTGATGGATATACAATCGCAAGCAACAACTGTAAATGAGGGCACGTCGATTTACGATGGTATTATTACTATGTTTACAAAAAATGCCGGAACCTTATATGTTGTCGAGGGTGATTATTTATCAGGAATTGTGTCGCGAAAAGATTTTATTAAGGCAATGATTGGGAGAAAAGAAGTGGAGAGCTTACCGATTCCCCTTATTATGACGCGAATGCCTAATATTATTTATTTAGAAGCGCATGAAAGCGTTTACGATGCAGCTTATAAAACAATGCATTATGAAGTCGAATCTTTGCCAATTGTAAAAAAAGAAACCGACGAAAAAGGCCAAGAACGATTGCTTCTAATTGGTAAGGTGTCACGCACCAATATCACCCGATATGTCGTTAATATGGGCCAAGGTGTCGAGTGATGGAAAATGATTTTAAATCGATTGTCATCTATGTTGTTTCCGACAAGCGAAATGAAGTTGGTGAGATGTTAGTTCGTTCGACAAAAAATTTTTTCCGAAAAAGCATTCATGAAGTTAGGCTTCATCCTTTTGTGGATGATAATATAGGGATTGATTCAGTCCTAAATTTGGCAGTTCAGCATAAAGGCTTTGTCGTTTATTATTTTTTATCAGATGAATTAAAAGACTACTTTGAAAAAGAATTAAAAAGATTGGATATTCCAAATTATAATGCTGAAAAGTCATTAGTAGAGAGTTTGTGGAAAAAAACAGGCGAAATTCCTAATGCTCAAGAAATTTCTAATGCAATTTTGGATACAGAATATGCAAAAAAAATTGAAGCCATTGAATTTGCCGTTCGGTGTGACGATGGCAAGAATGTAAAGGAATTAATTCACGCCGATATTATTGTAATTGGGATATCGCGAACATCAAAAACGCCAATTAGCATTTATTTGGCCAATAAGCAGTATAAGGTCGCTAATATTCCATTAATGCCCGAACTTGATCCGCCAGAGATTCTTTTTGAGATTCCTAAAGAAAAAATATTTGGCTTAATCCTAGATCCTCATCGGCTTGTTACCATTCGTTCAGAACGAATTCGTGCCATGGGAATTAAGGGAGAATCTTTTTATGGAAATTATGATCGGGTCATGACTGAGTTGAAAAAAGCCCAAGAGCTTTTTGATAAAATTGGATGCACTGTTATTGATGTGACATCCAAAGCAATTGAAGAAATTGCAGCTACGATACTTGCATATGTTAAAAGGAGGAATTGATATGGACAAAAAATGGGTTTATTTATTTGAAGAAGGTAATGCAACGATGAAAGCATTGCTCGGTGGAAAAGGTGCTAATTTAGCAGAGATGACAAATATTGGCTTACCTGTTCCGCAAGGCTTTACAGTGACTACTGAGGCCTGCACAGAATATTACAATCAGAATAAAAAATTAACTGATGAAATCATTAAACAAATCGATGAGAGCCTATCGACAATTGAAGCAATGTATGAAAAAGAATTTGGTTCAAAAGAAAATCCACTACTTGTCTCTGTTCGTTCGGGTGCTAAATTTTCAATGCCAGGGATGATGGATACCATTTTAAATCTCGGTCTTAATGACGAAACGATTATTGGTATTATTGAAAAAACAAAGAATGAGCGTTTTGCTTATGATAGTTATAGACGCTTTATTCAAATGTTTGCTGATGTTGTACAGGAAATTGATAAGGCTAAATTTGAAGACGTTTTAGATCGTATTAAAGATGAGAAAAACTATGAAAATGATACTGATTTAACAGCAGAAGATCTGAAACAAGTCGTTACTGAATATAAAGCAATTGTTAAAGAAGAAACAAAGGTTGATTTCCCACAAGATCCTCATGAACAACTAATAATGGCTATCGAAGCTGTTTTCCGATCTTGGGATAATAATCGGGCCAGAAGTTATCGAAATTTAAATGATATTCCTCATGATATTGGAACAGCAGTTAATGTCCAAGCCATGGTTTATGGGAATATGGGTGATGATTGTGGCACCGGTGTTGCCTTTACCCGTAATCCGGCGACCGGAGAAAATAGATTATTTGGTGAATTTTTAATTAATGCCCAGGGTGAAGACGTTGTTGCGGGTATTCGAACCCCCAAGGACATTGAAGAATTAAAAGAACTAATGCCAGAAATTTACAAGCAATTCCATGAAATTGGTGAAACCCTTGAAAATCACTATCGGGATATGCAAGATATTGAGTTTACCATTGAACAAGGTAAGCTTTATATGCTTCAAACACGGACTGGAAAACGAACAGCAACAGCAGCTCTTCGGGCGGCAGTAGAAATGGTCGAAGATGGTCTTATTAGTAAAGAAGAAGCAGTCTTAAGGCTTGATCCCATTGCCCTTGATCAATTACTTCACCCAACTTTTGAAGCCGGGGCATTAAAAGCAGCAGAAGTCATTGCAACAGGGCTTCCGGCATCACCGGGTGCAGCAACAGGACGAGTTTACTTTACGGCTGATGCGGTTTGTGCAGCGGTTGCTAATGGTGAAGAAGTTATTCTTGTCAGAAAAGAAACGTCACCGGAAGATATTGAAGGAATGTATGCCGCCAATGGTATTATGACGGCACGTGGTGGGATGACCTCCCATGCTGCAGTTGTGGCAAGAGGAATGGGCAAGTGTTGTGTAGCTGGTTGTGAAGCAGCTAAAGTTGAAGAAAATTTGAAAAAGTTTACGGCCAATGGAGAAGTATTTAAAGAAGGCGATTATATATCACTTGACGGAAGTACCGGAACCGTTTATAAGGGCAGCATAAAAACCGTTACACCGGAACTATCAGGTTATTTTGGGACAATAATGGAATGGGCAGATGAATACCGAACAATGAAGGTTCGGACCAATGCCGACACCCCAAGAGATGCTCAAGTAGCTGTTTCATTTGGGGCAGAGGGGATTGGACTTTGCCGAACAGAACATATGTTCTTTGATGAACAACGAATTGCAAGTGTTAGGCGAATGATCTTATCAGAGAAAAAAGAACAACGTGAAAAAGCATTAGCTGAAATACTACCCATGCAAAAAGAAGATTTTGTCGGTATTTATAAGGCTATGGAAGGGCGTCCGGTAACCGTGCGATTACTTGATCCGCCCTTGCATGAATTCTTGCCAACCGAAGAAAAAGACATTAAAAAGCTGGCAAAAGAAATGGGTATTACTTATGAAGATATGGTCATTGTCATCCAAAGTCTTAAAGAATTTAATCCCATGCTAGGACATCGTGGTTGTCGTTTAGCCATTAGTTATCCAGAAATTGCTGAAATGCAGACCCGGGCCATTATGGAAGCAGCCATTGAGGTAAAAGAATCAGAAGGCTTTGATTTGGTTCCAGAAATCATGATCCCACTGATTGGAATTAATGAAGAACTTCTTTACTTAGAAAAAGTTATCCGCGGTGTTGCTGAGAAAGTTAAAGAAGAAAAGAAATCAGATATTGATTACCTGGTTGGAACGATGATTGAAATACCAAGAGCAACCTTGATTGCCGATAAAATTGCCGAGAGAGCAGAGTTCTTTTCCTTTGGAACCAATGATTTAACCCAGATGACCTATGGTTTTTCAAGAGATGATGCTGGTAAATTTATTGCTGATTATAAAGATAAGGGTGTCATGACCAATGATCCTTTCCAAAGTATTGATGTTGAAGGCGTTGGTGTTTTAGTTGAAAAAGGCGTTGAACTTGGTCGAAAAACAAAGCCCAACTTAAAAATTGGTGTTTGTGGTGAGCATGGTGGCGATCCTAAATCAGTTATTTTCTTCCATAAGGCAGGACTTGATTATGTGTCTTGTTCACCCTTTAGAGTACCCGTTGCTCGTTTAGCGGCAGCTCAAGCAGCCTTAAGCGAATAATAGGGAATAATTAAATGCAGTTTTAAATGCAGATGAATGGGCTTTTGCACAATAGCGAAATAAGCGATTATGCAAAAGCCTTCTTTTTATGTTAAACTTAGAACGCCCCTAGAGGCGTTTCTTCTTGTACAAAAAATTAAAAATAGACATTACTTCCTTAAAAAAGTGTTTAATACTAGAAAAAGGGTAAATATACAAAGAAGAAACAAAAGTATCGACTAACAAAGAAGTGAAAGATGATTTTAGAATAAAAAAGACAGGAAAAACAAATGGCAAATTATTATTCAGAAGACTTGATTCAAACGATTATTGATGCGAATGATCTTGTCGATCTTATTTCAGGCTATCTCACATTGAAACGAACGGGTCAATCATACAAGGGAAAATGTCCCTTTCACAATGAAAAAACACCATCTTTTTCAGTATCGAGGGAAAAGCAATTGTATCATTGCTTTGGCTGTGGTGCAGGTGGAAACGTGATTACCTTTGTGATGGAAATGGAAAAACTCTCCTTTATCGATGCCCTTAAATATCTTGCAGAACGTTCTAATATTACTCTTCCAGATCAACAAAATAAAGAAGAAGATCAATCTAATTACGAACACAAAAAAAGATTGTACGTCTTACACCGAGATGCGGCTAATTTTTTGTATAAAAACTTAAAGATGAATCAGTCTTCTTTAAATTATTTGCTTGAACGAGGGATATCTTTAAAAACCATTAAAACATTTGGCTTAGGCTATGCCAATGACGACTGGAATCACTTGGAAAAATTTTTAAAATCAAAAAATTATTCTAATGCTGAAATACTTGATTCGGGATTGATTATGATTTCACAAAATAACCGTCTCTACGATCGTTTTCGGGATCGGCTTATGTTTCCGATTTTAAATCCAAGAAAACAAATCCTTGGCTTTGGAGGGCGCATTATGAGCCAAGATGCCAAGGCCCCCAAGTATTTAAATTCACCAGAAACACAGATATTTTCAAAAAGTTACGAGCTTTATAATTTAAATAATGCTAAAAACTTTCTAGAGAATGGGCAATTATATATTGTCGAAGGCTATATGGATGTCATCTCTTTATATGAAAAAGGCATTAAAAATGCCGTTGCTTCTTTAGGAACGGCCTTTACTCCTTTTCATGGAAAGCTTTTAGAGCGTTATGCAAATGAGATTATTCTTGTTTTTGATGGTGATTCAGCAGGACAATCAGCAACAGAAAAAGCAATCAAGACCTTGAAAAAAACAGATATTAATGTTAAGATAATAGATCTTCCTAAGGCAGAAGATCCCGATTCTTTTATTCAAGGATATGGGCTCCAAGCCTTTAACGATTTAAGTAAAAAGGCCTTAACAGCAATTGAATATCAATTAATCCGCCTTAAAGAACAGTTTGACCTTAGTCAGACCGATGGGCGAATTGGATATGGGAATGCGACCATTAAAATCTTAAAAGATTTAAGCTCTAAGGTTGAACTTGATTTTTATACCCAACAGATTGCTAAAGAGACGGGAATTAGGCAAAATGTGATTCGGTCTGAAATTATTCGAGGGCGAGCTGGAAAAACACCCGAAAAATTACAGGTTAAGAAAGAAGAAGGGAATGAAATCATTCCAAAAGCCTATCAAAGGGCTCAAGAAATGATTGTTCACTATTGCCTTGACCATCCAAAGCAGGCCAACCAAGTTCCGGAAGAGTATTTAAGTAATAAATTTTTAAAAAAGTTAATAAAGGAATTGCGTCTAAATAATGAGACGAACGCAAAAGAATTGATCGTAAAATTTCAAAATAGTTCAGAAATTCAAACGATTGTTAAATTGATGATGGATGATGAAGAAGTAAGTGAACTAGATTTTCAGGATGCTCTAGAGATTAGCAAGCGTTTTTATTCAGAGCTTGAAATGGATAAAATTTTGAATCAAATTCAGACTGCGACACACAAGGGTGATGATCTTCAAGTGGCAGAATTGATGAATCAATTAATTGAAATAAAGAAAATGATGAAGGAAAATACGAGGCGATAAAATGGGAAAAAATGAGTTAGTTAAAAAAGATCAAAGCAGTGAAGGGCCAGATCTAATAGAAAAATTGGAACTTGAAGAAATTCCTGAAGTTCAGCTTCTTTGTAAGCGTGGAAAAGCAAAGGGTAATCTTAATAATCAAGATTTTGAAGAATGTCTGGAAAAAATAGATCTAGACCCGGAAGAAATCGATGCAATTTATCTTTATCTTCAAAAAGAGGGAATTGAGATTGAATTTAGTGATCTGGAGATAGAAGTTGAAAGTAATGAAGCGGAAAATTTAGAAGCAGAGAATAAAAAAGAAATTGAGTTGGCTGATGCAGTGTCAGTCAATGACCCTGTTCGCCTTTATTTAAAGGAAATTGGAAAAGTAGCCCTCCTAACGGGCGATCAGGAAAGGGTCTTGGCAAAACGGATGGAAGAAGGCGATGAAGATGCCAAAAAAGAACTGGCAGAAGCCAATCTTCGTCTGGTCGTTAGCATCGCAAAACGTTATGTTGGACGGGGTATGTCCTTTCTTGATTTAATTCAAGAGGGGAATCTGGGGCTAATTAAAGCAGTTGAAAAATTTGATTACACCAAGGGCTTTAAGTTTTCTACTTATGCAACCTGGTGGATTCGCCAAGCCATCACCCGAGCGATTGCCGATCAAGCCCGAACCATTCGGATACCCGTTCACATGGTTGAAACGATCAATAAACTAATCCGGGTGTCACGGCAACTCTTGCAAGAGTATGGACGGGAACCAACCCCGGCAGAAATTGGTAAGGAAATGGGTTTTACGGAAGAAAAAGTCCGTGAAATCCAAAAAATCGCCCAAGATCCGGTATCATTAGAGACCCCAATTGGGGAAGAAGAAGATAGTCATTTGGGTGACTTTATTGAAGATGAAGGGGCCTTAGCCCCAGCTGAAGCAGCCTCTTACGCGCTCCTTAAAGAACAGTTGATGGAAGTTTTAAATACCTTGACCGAACGAGAAGAAAAGGTATTGAGACTACGTTTCGGACTCGATGATGGGAGGGCTAGAACCCTTGAAGAAGTCGGGAAAGAATTTAATGTAACCAGAGAACGAATCCGGCAAATTGAAGCCAAGGCCCTGAGAAAACTAAGGCATCCAAGCCGTAGTAAAAAATTAAAGGATTATTTAACTTAAAATGCAAATCGAATTAAAAATGCGACTGGCAAAAATAGCCGATGCAATTAAAAATATCGATTGTCTAGCAGATATTGGCACCGATCATGGTTATTTGCCGGTTAAACTGATTCAGGAAAAGCGGATAAAAAAAGCCATTGCCGGTGATATTAATCCCTCACCCCTTAAGAAAGCACAATCGATCATTGCTGAAAATAAACTTGAAAGTTTTATTGAGACCCGACTCGGTTCGGGTCTTTCTATCCTTGAGCCTGGTGAAGCAGATGGGATTGTAATAGCCGGAATGGGTGGGATTCTTATTTCGCAAATTTTGTCTGACCATGAAAATGTAGCTAAAGCAGCTAAGCATTTAATCCTTCAGCCAATGAATAATCAAAGTCATTTAAGGCATTTTCTAGAGGATAATAATTATAAAATTACCAATGAAGCTTTGGTCTGTGAGGGGCGACGAATTTATGAAATTATTATTGCTCAAACTGGGCAAATGACGATCAATGATTGGCTTGAGTATGAACTAGGCTATGGCTATAGGGAAAATAGTGATGACTTGTTAGAGGATTTTATTAGGCGTAAACTAGAAATTGAAAATAAAATTCTTGCAGAGACTAGCAAAAAAAAGACTTCAATGGCTCAAGAACAATTCATTAAAAGTAATCTTTATATTAAAGCACTAGAGGAGGTACTCAGATGGCGATAAAACTGAGGGACATTATTCAGCTACTAGAAAAAATTGCCCCCCTAAATCTGGCCGAATCATGGGATAATGTCGGCCTACAGATGGGAACTATTAGTCAGGAGATTAGAAAAATTCTTTTAACCTTGGATGTGACTGAAGATGTTGTCAAAGAGGCGATTGATCAAAATGTCGACCTGATTCTTTCTCATCATCCCTTTATTTTTAAAGGCTTAAAGACCTTATCCTTGGACACTGAAAAAGGACGACTGATTAAAGACTTGATTCAAGATGACATTGCTATTTATGTGGCCCACACCAATTTAGATAAGGCAGAGTTTGGATTAAATGATTATGTGGCTAAAAAATTAGGGTTAAAAGAGATTGCCTCCCTAGTTCCCGAAGAAGACCTAGAGGCCAATCATGGTTTAGGGAAAATCGGTTGTCTTAAAGCACCGCTAACACCAGATGAATGGATTTCTGTGGTTAAAGAAAATTTACAAATAGAGGATCTCTATGGGGCTGGGAAAGCACCTCAAGAAATAAAAAGAGTCGCTCTTTGTACAGGGTCAGGCTCTGATTTAATGGGCCTTGCTAAATTTAAAAAAGCAGATGTCTTTATCACCGGGGACATGAAGTATCATGAGGGTCAAAGAGCCCAGGAACTCGGCCTATGGGTCTTAAATGCTGGCCATTTTGGAACTGAAAAATGGGTCAGTGCCTGTTTTGAAGAAATGCTCCAAACTAAATTAGATAAAGGATGCCCAGTTTTGATACGGTCGCAAAGTTCAAAAGGGTTTTTTGAGAAATATGACTAGCTCTAAAGGCATAAATGAGGTATAATGAAAGTCTAGTAAATCAAATAGTCGCAATCATTTGATTGAGGAAAGTCCGAGCTCCATAGAGCAGGGTGCCGGCTAACGGCCGGTGAAGGTGACTTCAAGGCAAGTGCAACAGAAAGTAAACCGCCAGCAATGGTAAGGATGAAAGGGTGAGGTAAGAGCTCACCAATGATCTGGTAACAGGTCAGTTAGGTAAACCCCACCCGGAGCAAGACCAAGAACGGATAAGAAAAGGCAATGGCTCGTTGTCGTCCTATGGTAGGTCGCTAAAGTTTATTGGCGACAATAAATTGAGATAGATGACTATTTAAACAGAACTCGGCTTATAGATTTAGTAGATAAACATTGGGTATGATATGCCCGATGTTTTTTTTTATGGGGAAAAAATTACTAAAGCTGAATAATTATTAAATACCGGGGTAAATAGTTATATAAGTCAAAATCAATAGGGGGATAGGGATGAAGAACATTATACTTGTAGGGACCTTTGATACCAAAGGCGAAGAATTTAAGTTTGTTAAAGATTTAATTGAGAAACAAGGATTAAAAACGACGACAGTTGATTGTGGTGTGATTGGACAAGCACCATTTAAGCCGGATTTTACGGCTGATCAAGTAGCTGCGGCGGCTGGTTCGTCGGTAGCAGACTTGCGAAAGAAAAATGACCGTGGCATGGCCATTGATGTGATGATGTCAGGGGCGACAAAAGTCGTTGGTGAACTGATGGATGCCGGAAAGGTCCAAGGCATTATTAGTTTAGGTGGATCAGCTGGAACAACGATTGGAAGCTATGTGATGCGGAGTCTTCCGGTCGGAGTCCCGAAAGTAATGGTATCAACGGTTGCTTCGGGAAATACTAAGCCCTATGTGGGTGAAAAAGACATTACCATGATGTACTCGGTTGTTGATATTTCGGGGATTAATAGCATTTCCAATCAAATTCTGGCTAATGCTGCCCATGCCATTGCCGGAATGGTTGCTTACGAAGTACCCGAATTAAAAGAACACCGACCATTAATTGCAGCAACCATGTTTGGTGTTACCACACCTTGTGTTACCACCGCCCGAGAATACTTAGAATCACAGGGTTATGAGGTATTAGTCTTCCATGCTACCGGTGCAGGGGGAATGGCAATGGAGAGTCTAATTGAATCTGGTTATATCGTTGGGGTATTCGATGCGACAACGACGGAGTGGTGTGATGAGATAGCCGGTGGCGTTTTTTCAGCCGGACCCCATCGCTTAGAAGCAGCTGCTAAAAAAGGCGTGCCACAAGTGGTGTCAGTGGGGGCTTTAGATATGGTTAACTTTGGGGCCATTGATACGGTGCCAGAAAAGTATAAAAATCGAAAGCTTTATAAACATAATGCCAGCGTGACTCTAATGCGAACAACCCTAGAAGAATGTTCAAAACTTGGAAAAGTTATTGCCGAAAAATTAAACATGGCGACTGGCCCAGTGGCACTATTCTTGCCATTAAAGGGTGTATCAGCGATTGATGTTGAAGGGGCTGCATTTTATGGGCCGACAGAAGATGCCGAATTATTTAAACAATTAAGAAATAATATTGACCCAAAGGTTGACTTAGTCGAGATGGATACCGATATTAACGATAAAGCATTTGCTTTAGCAATGGCTAAACGATTAGTTGAAATGGTTGAAAATAAATAAGATAAAAGGAGAAGAAGATGGCAATTAAGCGTAAAGAAGCATTAAAACGGTTAAGAGAACAAGGTGAAAAAGGTGTTTCTGTAGTTGGAGCTGGTGCTGGGACAGGGATTTCAGCAAAATGTGCGGAAGCTGGCCAAGTGGATTTAATTATTATTTATAATTCAGGGCGTTATCGAATGGCTGGTCGGGGATCATTAGCGGGTTTGTTATCTTATGGCGATGCCAATGCCATTGTAATGGATATGGCCAGAGAAGTTCTAACAATTGTTAAAGATACACCGGTATTAGCCGGAGTTTGTGGAACAGATCCCTTTAGAGATATGGATGTTTTCTTAAAAGACCTTAAAAAAATTGGTTTTTCAGGGGTTCAAAATTTTCCCACCGTTGGACTTATTGACGGTGTCTTTAGACAGAATTTAGAAGAAACCGGTATGGGCTATGATTTAGAAGTTGAAATGATCAGAAAAGCCCATGAGATGAATTTGCTAACAACACCCTATGTCTTTAATGTTGAAGACGCGAAAAAAATGGCAGGAGCAGGAGCCGATGTTCTCGTTGCCCACATGGGTTTAACGACCAAGGGCAGTATCGGTGCAGAATCAGCAAAAACACTGGATGATTGCGTCAAACTAACGCAAGAAATTTGTGATGCTGGGAAAGCAGTTAATCCTGATGTTTTAGTAATCGTTCACGGTGGGCCGGTTGCTGAGCCTGAGGATGCAAAATATGTTCTAGATCGAACAGAAGGTGTTTGTGGTTTCTTTGGGGCATCAAGTATTGAGCGTTTACCCACCGAAGTGGCAATCACTAATCAGGTCAAAAACTTTAAAAAAATAAAGATCTAAAAAACGAAAAAAACAACCCTTAAGGTTTTTAACCTTAAGGGTTGTTTTTTTCGTTTTGATTGTTGATGAGGATTTGGTATAATAAGGAAGACTTTATGAAAGTGGAGAAAAGAGTTGAAAAAATCAAAGGATCCGATAGCTCTAACAATCGATTGTGGAACCGGCAGTATTCGGGCGATTCTTTTTGATGCTTGGGGAAATCAACTGGCCATGACTAAAAAAAAGTTTAGTGCTTATTATTCCCAACAGTTCAACTGGAAAGAAGCACCTGCTAAAATGTTTTGGGATGGCTTGGTTGAAGTTGTTCAAGAAATAAAAAAAGAAAACCCCCAAGATTTTAGTGGGATTGAAGGCATGACAATTGCTTGCCAACGTGATACGATCAGCCTAGTAGATGAGAATGGATTAGCTTTAAGAGATTTTATCATTTGGATGGATCGACGCGAGATTGATAAACCCCTTCCTTATCCTTGGCCCTATCGCCTTCTTTTTAAGCTGATTCATTTTACTGACTATGCAAACTCTTTTAGTACCACCAATCACGCCCACTGGATTAAAATAAATGAGCCAGATATCTGGCAGGAAGCAGATAAACTTGTTTTTTTATCAACTTATTTGATTGGACAATTAACCGGTAAAATTATTGAAAGTCGTTCATCAATGGCTGGCCATGTCCCCTTTGATACCAAACGCAAAGAATGGTGCCATCCCTATGATGTTAAAGCAGTTCTGCTTCAGGTTGAAGCAGAAAAACGTGTTGATCTGATTGATTCTACGGAAGTCTTTGGACCTTTAACAAAGACGGCAGCAAAACAACTGGGTCTGCCAGAGACCTGCAAGGTGATCGCCTCCGGAACCGATAAGGGTTGCGAAAGCTTAGGAATCGGTGGGATGACACCAGATATTGCCAGTGTCTCTTTAGGGACACAGGTTACTTTGGAAGTGACAACAAAAAAATATGTTGAATTATACCCTTTCTATCCTTCTTTTCCAGCGGTGGAAAAGGAAAGTTATAATCCAGAAGTAACCATTTACCATGGTTTTTGGCTGATTGATTGGTATATTAAAGCCTTTTTGTCAGATAAAAATCCTGAAGAAGTCTATTCCTTACTTGATGACTATTTAAAAGAAACTTCTCCAGGGGCCGATGGATTGGTTCATCAGCCTTATTGGGGCAGAGAAGCGTTTAGGCCAGCTGCCAAAGGTTCATTGATCGGACTAATGGAAGGTCATGATAAACGTCATATTTATCGGTCTTTTATTGAAGGCTTAGCTTATGGCGTTTTAGAGGGAATTGAACGGATTGAAAAAAAGACCAAGGTTACCATTAAAAAAATTGGTCTTTCGGGTGGTGGAGCAAGAAGTGACCAGGTTGCTCAAATTATGGCCGATGTCTTTAATCGACCGGTTTATCGGGTGCAAACAGAAGAAACCACTGGTCTTGGAGCGGCCATGGCTGTTTTTGTCGGCATTGGTCGTTACTCCAGTTTAGAAGAGGCAAGACAAGAGATGGTTAGAGAATCAGTTATGTTCTATCCTGATGCTAAAAACCATCAAATTTATGCAAAAATATACCAGGGATTATATAAAAAAATTTATAAACGAGTAAAACCTTTATACACTAATTTTAAATTATAGTTAAAAGAAGTAGAGTCGTATTTAGACATTACTAAGAAGAGGTCAAAATATACATGAAAACTAATAAACGAATGGGAATTGACATCGGTTCGACAACGATTAAAATGGTCATTATCGATGAGAAAAATCATATTATTTTTGAAGAATATCGCCGTCATTTATCCAATATAAAAAACATGATTGTTGAGCTTTTTAATGAAGCCTTTGAAAAAATGGGTGATTTAAGCCTAAAGGCCAGTGTCACTGGTTCAGGAGGTCTGATGATTGCCGAATGGCTTAAAATTCCTTTTGTTCAAGAAGTTGTAGCCGGAACATTAGCGGTTGAACGGGAGATCCCGAGAACCGATGTGGCCATTGAATTAGGCGGAGAAGATGCTAAAATAACTTTTTTTAAGGGAACAATTGAGCAGCGGATGAATGGGACTTGTGCCGGTGGAACAGGGGCTTTTATTGATCAGATGGCTAGTCTTTTAAAGACTGACGCTAAAGGCTTAAATGAATTATCCCGCTCTCATCGAACCATTTACTCAATTGCCTCACGTTGTGGGGTCTTTGCTAAAACTGATATTCAACCATTGATTAATGAAGGAGCTGAAAAAGCAGATATCGCTGCCTCAATTTTTCAAGCGGTGGTCAACCAGACCATTAGCGGTTTAGCCTGTGGTCGTCCAATCCGGGGAAACATTGCTTTTTTAGGGGGCCCCCTTTATTTTTTATCGGAACTGCGAGAACGCTTTGTAAAAACATTAAAATTAACCAAAGAACAGATTATCTTTCCCCCAAAATCCAATCTTTTTGTGGCCCTAGGGGCAGCTTTTTCGGCAGAAAAAGAAACTCAAAGGACATTAAAAGAATTGGTAGTTGCCGTTCAAAATTTAAACAATTTAATTCCAGCTCAGGTTGATCGACTAGAATCACTTTTTTCAAATGAAAAGGACCTAAAAACCTTTCAAGCACGGCATCAAAAAAATAAAGTCCGGCGAGGCGATTTAAAAACCACGACAGGATCGGTATTTCTAGGGATTGATGTCGGTTCAACGACAACAAAAGCGGTATTGATTGGTGAAAATGGCGAACTATTATTTGACCACTATGGCAGTAATGAAGGAAAACCACTTGGTAAAGCAATTAAAATCATTAGAGAAATATATCAGGTCTTACCCAAGGATGTTCAAATTGGCAAGGCAACCGTCACCGGTTATGGGGAAGCCTTGGTCAAAAAAGCCCTTAAAGTGGATATTGGTGAAATTGAGACCATTGCTCATTACAAGGGAGCCCGTTATTTTCAGCCGGATGTTGACTTTATCCTAGACATTGGTGGCCAAGATATGAAATGCCTAAAAATTAAAAATGGTACCATCGATAGTATCATTTTAAATGAGGCTTGTTCTTCAGGTTGTGGTTCTTTTCTTGAAACCTTTGCAAAATCCCTTGATCTGGAAATGCAGGAATTTTCAGAAGTGGCATTATTAGCCCATAATCCGGTCGACTTAGGTACCCGGTGTACGGTTTTTATGAACTCAAAAGTCAAGCAATCTCAGAAGGAAGGGGCTGAGGTTGGTGAAATTTCAGCCGGACTCTCTTATTCAGTGATAAAAAATGCCCTTCAAAAGGTGATTAAAATACATGATCCCAAACAACTAGGCAAGTCAATTGTGGTACAAGGGGGGACCTTTAATAACTTAGCAGTTCTTCGAGCCTTTGAAAAGATTACCAATAAAAATGTTATCAGACCGGATATTGCTGGTTTAATGGGAGCCTATGGAGCAGCATTAATCGCCAAAGAAGCCTTCCAAGAGGGCAATCAAACGACTTTATTATCTGATGCACAATTAAGAGACTTTACCATTAAAGTGAGTCATCGCCGGTGTGGTGGCTGTACCAATAATTGTCTGCTAACGATCAATCGCTTTAACGATAATGTTAAACATATTACGGGAAACCGTTGTGAAATTGGCGAAGGGCTTGTTAATAATAAAAATGAAATTCCCAATTTATTTAAATATAAGTACCAGCGTTTATTTAATTATCAATCATTAGAAAAAGACCAAGCCCCTAGAGGTGTTATTGGAATGCCAAGGGTTTTAAATATTTATGAAAACTACCCCTTTTGGCATACTTTTTTTACGGAATTGGGCTATTCGGTTGTTCTATCGCCAGAATCCAATCGAAAAATATATGAAGAGGGAATGGAGAGTATCCCTTCAGAATCGGTTTGTTATCCAGCAAAATTAGCCCATGGTCATATCCAATCACTGATTGATTCGGGCATTGAATTAATTTTTTATCCCTGCATTCCTTATGAAGAAGAAGAATTTAAAAAGGTCGACAATACCTATAATTGTCCCATCGTGATGTCGTATCCAGAAACAATCAAACACAACCAAGATGATTTAAAAAATGAGTCAATTACGTATTTAAATCCTTTTTTACCGCTTAATGACAAAAAACGTCTTGAAATTCGATTAAGCCAAGTGTTAAAACCCTTAGGGATAGAAAAAGATGAAATAAAAAAAGCCCTTAAAAGGGCCGTAATTGAAAAGGAATCCTTTAAAAATGATATTCAGAAAAAAGGCGAAGAAACACTTGCCTACTTAAAAGAAACAGGGCAAAAAGGTGTTGTTTTAGCAGGCCGACCCTATCATCTTGATCCAGAAATTAATCATGGTCTAGATAATATCGTCACGACCCTTGAAATGGCCGTGCTAACAGAAGATGCGATAGCCCATCTGGCAGTGGAAGCCAAAGACCAGCACCTTCGTGTTTTGGACCAGTGGATGTATCACAGTCGCCTTTATCGGGCGGCCATGGTGGTAAATGACTATCCTTTTCTCGAACTTGTTCAATTGACATCCTTTGGTTGTGGCTTAGATGCGGTGACTTCTGAGCAGACTCAAGAAATACTAGAGAGCCATGGCAATATTTACACGATGATTAAAATTGATGAGGTCAATAACCTTGGAGCTATTCGCATTCGCATGCGGTCATTAAAAGCAGCCATGCTTGAGCGTGATAAAGAGAAAAAAATTGTTAGAGCAAAACCTCTCCTAAAACCTGTCAAATTTACCCGAAAAATGAAAAAAAACCACACCATCTTGGCACCGCAAATGTCACCAATTCATTTTGTCTTTATTCAAGAAGCATTAGAGAATCAAGGCTTTAATGTCGAAGTGATGCCAAGTGTTGACAAAAAGGCCATTAATGAGGGCTTAACCTATGTCAATAACGATGCCTGCTACCCAACCATTATTACGGTCGGTCAAATTATGGAAGCTTTAAAATCAGGGCGTTATGACCTTGATAATGTATCCGTCTTAATGACACAAACTGGTGGGCCTTGTCGGGCATCAAATTATGTGTCCTTTATCAGAAAAGCCTTGACTTCAGCAGGAATGTCTCAAATACCAGTAATTGCTTTGAGTGCCATTGGCCTTGAAAGCAATCCGGGTTTTAAATTAAAATTACCTTTAATTCGGCGTTTTTTAATCAGTGTCGTCTATGGCGACCTTTTCCAACGTCTAACTAGTGCCAGTCGACCTTATGAGCGTTATGAGGGTTCGACAGAAGCCTTGTATCAATATTGGAAGAAGCTTGCTTGTCAAAATATTCGAGATGGCAGTAGTCAGACCTTTAAGAAAAATATCAAGCAAATTGTTTTGGAATTTGATGCCTTACCTCGAGTTGATAAACAACTTCCGAAAGTTGCTATTGTTGGTGAAATCTTGGTAAAATATCATCCAACGGCCAATAATAATCTTCAAAAAGTTTTAGAAGATGAGGGGGCTGAAGTTATTATGCCTGACTTAATGGATTTCTTTTTATATTGTTCCTATAATCAGATCTTTAAGTATGAAGAATTATCGGGAACGAAGCGGGCAATGACTATTTCCAAATTTATCATCCAAACCTTGGAATGGTATCGAAAGGAAATGAAGACGGCTTTGCGAGAGAGTCGACACTTTACACCACCGTCAACCATTGAAGAGAAGGCAAAAAAAGCCCAAGAATTGATTTCACTTGGCAATCAAGGTGGAGAAGGCTGGTTTTTAACGGCGGAAATGATGGAATTAATTGAGGATGGGGTTGAAAATATAGTCTGTGTCCAACCCTTCGCTTGCTTACCCAATCATGTTATGGGAAAAGGGATGATCAAACCGATTCGCGAAAAATACCCAAAATCAAATATTGCCCCGATTGATTATGATCCAGGAGCCAGTGAGGTCAATCAGTTAAATCGAATTAAATTAATGATGGAGACGGCTCGGAAAAATTTGTTAACATAAAAAAGCGGAACTGCTGTGCAGTTCCGCTTCTAAATGAAAAAGGGGAGTAATTCATTTAGGATAAATATTAGTGATAGGTTAATTATAGGAAAGATTGCTTAACAATTCAATCTCTTTTTTGGGGTTAACGTTTTCAGCTTATAATAAAGGGAGATAGACTTAATTAAAGCTTAATATTGCCGGTTTTAATGCCACTTAATTAGTAATTAAGCCAGCTTACTTTCACTGATTAGCTGAACAATTATAATGAATAAAAAAGGAGCGTTAAGATGTTAAAAAAAGGAATACTAGTAATTACTTTATTGCTTACTCTAATGATTATGGTAGCTTGCCAGTCACCGGTCGAGGAAAAAACAGACTCTACCCTAACGATTTCAGCTGCAGCCAGTTTAAAAGAAGCCATGACAGAAATCAAGGAATTATATATAAGTGAAAACCCAGATACAGAATTAATCCTGACCTTTGCCAGCTCTGGTTCGCTAGCAGAACAAATTAAACAAGGGGCCCAGGTTGATGTTTTTTTATCGGCATCAACAAAATATATGGATGATTTAAAAGAGGCCGGAGAGGTGGACCAAACAAGTTTAAAAAATTTGCTGGCCAATGAAGTGGTCTTAATAGTCCCTAAGAATTCGACGACGACAATTACAGATTTTTCCCAACTTATTGATCCCTCAATAAAAAAAATTGGAATTGGAGAGCCTCAAACCGTTCCTGCTGGCCAATATGCTTCTGAAGTGTTTGCTTTTTATAATATAAAAGATCAGATTAAGGATAAAATTGTCTACGCTAAGGATGTTAAAGAAGTATTAACATGGGTCGAAACAGAAAATGTGACAGCCGGTGTTGTTTATTCAACAGATGCAAAGGTATCAGATTCTGTTAAGATTATAGCCACTGCATCGAGTGATTCCCATAAAGCAATTATTTACCCAATCGCAGTAACTAAGGCTAGCAAAAATCCCCAAACAGCCAAAGCTTTTATTGATTTTTTAAGTAGTAATGAGATTAAAGAAATTTTTGTAAAATATGGATTTGAAACATTGTAAAGCAGACCTACTTGATCGACTAATTAATTTGAAAGTAAAATAATAAATAAAGGACGTGGTTTAGATTAATTTTGATTTTTCACCGGCATGGATTTCAATTAAGGTCACCTTGACAGCGACAACAATTATCTTTTTTATTGGCCTTAGTGTTGCATGGTTCATGACCAATTATAAGGGCAAATGGAAAGGCTTGATTGATGGCATTTTAACACTTCCGCTAGTATTGCCTCCAACCGTAGCCGGCTTTGCGATCCTTTTATTGATTGGAAAAAATGGACCGATTGGAAACTTCTTATCTATTTTTGGCGTAAATATTATTTTTTCTTGGTATGCGGCCGTGATTGCAGCCATTGTCGTGGCCTTTCCCCTTATGTATAAAACCACCATGGGGGCCTTTGAACAGATTGATCCAAATGTCCTAAGTGCAGCCAGAACCTTAGGTGCTTCAGAATGGAAGGTCTTTTGGAAGGTTGCAGTTCCCCTCGCTTGGCCTGGTATCGCAGCAGCTATCGCTTTAACCTTTGCCCGTTGCTTGGGGGAATTTGGAGCGACATTAATGGTTGCCGGTAGTATTCCGGGGAAAACAGAAACGATTCCGATCGCCATTTATTTTGCCACCCAAAGTGGTCAAAAGGAAGTTGCACTGGTTTGGGTAATGATTATTTTTGCCATCTCATTAACTGTTTTGGTGATTAACAATTATTGGAACAATTATAAAAAGAAAGCACGTTATAGTGCCGGAGAGTGACAACATGGAATGTGATATTGCGATTAAAAAGAAGCTTGGAGCTTTTAGCCTAGATGTAAAATTAAAATCAGATAAAGATGTAATTGGTATTTTAGGCGCTTCTGGTTCAGGAAAAAGTATGGTTCTGCGTTGTATAGCTGGTTTGGTGAAACCGGACCAAGGAAAGATTATCATAAATGATAAAATATTTTTTGATTCTGAAAAAAAAATAAATATTCCCATGCGAGAGCGAAAAGTTGGTTTTCTCTTTCAGAATTATGCACTTTTTTCTAATATGACGATTATCGAAAATATTGCCTTTGGTTTGGATAAGTTAACGAAGGCCGAGAAAATAAAACGGGTGACGAGTCTACTTGAAAAATATCATTTAGGGGATATTGGAGGGCGATATCCTAACCAACTATCAGGTGGCCAGCAACAACGAGTGGCACTTGCCCGAGCCATAGCAGTTCAACCGGATATTTTACTCCTTGATGAACCATTCTCAGCACTAGATGTCCACCTGAGAAATTATATGATGAAAGAAATGTCAGAATCACTAAAAACATTTAAGGGATTAACTCTTTTTGTAACTCATAATCGGGAAGAAGCCTATCGTTTATCGGATTATATCGCTATTTTTAACGCTGGTAAAGTTGACGTTTTTGGCCAGAAAGATGAGATATTTAAACGCCCAGGCTCTTTAGAAACAGCAAAAATAACTGGTTGCAAAAATATTGCTAGAGCAAGGCGTCTTTCAGATAATCTTTTGCATGTAGCAGAATGGGACCTAAGCCTTCAGACACAGGTGGTGATTGAAAGTGAGCTAGGCTTTGTCGGAATCCGAGCCAATCAGATAAAATTGGTCAGTGGTCAAAATGAGGCAGGACAAAATTGTTTCAAGGTTTGGATTGCCGATGAAAGCGTTGGCCCTTTTCGGACATCGCTCTATTTAAAAATAGGAGCTAAAGCAGAAAGTTTGGATGATTTTCATATCCAATGTGAAATTAGCCGTCAAGAGCGAAACCACTTAAAAAATCCATTAGGCCCCCTGATGATCTATATTGATCCCGAATATGTTTTTTTTATTGGTCAATAAAGAAATCATCTAAAATGTTCGTAAGATAAAGCTTACAGTCAACTTGTCAGCTGTAAAGATAAGTGTTATACTTTTCATCAAGAAAATCGTTGCTAAAAATAGGAGGCAAAAAAAATGGAAGAGCTTCTATCAAAAATAGAAATGTTAAAAAAAGAGAATGATGCGGTTATTTTAGCCCATTATTATGTTGATGATGATATCCAGGAAATTGCCGATTATGTTGGTGATTCCTATTATCTGAGCAAGCTTGCCGTTGCAGTTCCGCAAAAAGTTATTGTATTTTGTGGCGTTAATTTTATGGGAGAAAGTGCTAAAATTCTAAATCCTGAAAAAACAGTGCTTATGCCAGATATTAATGCAGACTGCCCGATGGCTCACATGGCTTCTCTTGAAAAAATCAAAGAAGTCCGGCAAAAATATGATGATTTAGCGGTGGTTTGCTATATTAATTCAACAGCTGAAATAAAAAAACATGTGGACATTTGCGTTACCTCATCCAATGCCCTTAAGATTGTTAAAGCCTTACCCCAGAAAAATATATACTTTGTCCCGGATCAAAATCTAGGCCGATATATTGCTGATAAGCTACCGGAAAAGAATTTTATTTTTAATGATGGCTATTGTTACGTCCATGATAGAATCATGGTTGGTCAAGTGGAAGATGCCAAGGCAGCCCATCCCATGGCGAAGGTTTTAGTCCATCCTGAATGTAACATGGCAGTGATTGGTCTTGCAGACTATGTGGGGAGTACGTCAGGTATGATTGATTATGCCACAGCCAGTGATGCAGAGGCGTTTATTATTGCTACAGAAATTGGGATCTTGTATCAGCTTAAGAAAAATAATCCCCAAAAAAGATTCTATCCTGTTAATAAAAATCAGATCTGTTCCGATATGAAAAAAATCAGTTTAAATAAAATTGCTGATGTACTGGAAAGCAAGATTAACCAAATTGAAATCGATGATGAAAGCCGTTTAAAAGCTACTTCGCCCCTCGAAAAAATGTTGAAGTTATCAAAATAAGGAGATGACAAAGTGAGTGGGAAAGCAGATATTATTGTTGTTGGAACTGGAGTGTCTGGTTTGTTTTATGCTCTTAATATCCCAGAAGATAAAAAAGTGTTGATGATTAGTAAAAAATCCGTTGATGAAAGTGGTTCATACCTAGCCCAAGGTGGGATCTGTGTATTAAAGGATGAAAATGATTATGACAGTTTTTTTAAAGATACCTTAAAAGCGGGGCACTATGAAAATGATCCTGCTTCAGTTGAAGTTATGATTAAAACATCTCCAGAAATAATAAAAGACCTCATATCGCTTGGCGTAGCGTTTGAAACGAAAAATGGGAAACTACTTTATACGAAAGAAGGAGCCCATTCAAAAGCCCGAATTCTTTATCATAAAGACTTAACAGGAAAAGAAATAACCAGCAAATTATTGACTCAGGCTAAAAAACGAAAAAATATAAGCATTATCGAAAATATGGATATGTTCGATTTGCTTTGTCAAGAAAACACCTGCACGGGGGTTATTGCCAATGATAAAGCAGAAAAAATTCATCTATTCTATTCGGACTATGTGGTTTTGGCGACGGGTGGATTGGGGGGATTGTTTAATAGCTCAACCAATTTGCAGCACCTCACTGGAGATTCACTTGCCATTGCGTTAAAGTGGCAGATTAAGCTGGAAAACATTAGTTATATTCAAATCCATCCGACAACACTCTATTCCCCAAAAGCTGGTCGGCGTTTTTTAATTTCAGAATCAGTTCGCGGGGAGGGGGCAGTACTTTATAACCGGAAAATGCAGCGTTTTGTGGATGAGCTTTTACCCAGAGACTTGCTTACCAAGGCAATTCATGAGCAAATGGAAGAAGATAAAAGTGATTTTGTCTGGCTATCTATGCAGGACATGGCAAGCGATGTGATTAAAAACCGTTTTCCCAATATCTACCAACACTGTTTGAGAGAAGGTTATGATATTACGAAAGAATGCATCCCGGTAATTCCAGCTCAGCATTATTTTATGGGAGGAATATGGGTGGATTTGGAAAGTAAAAGCTCGATGGATCATTTATATGCAATTGGCGAAATCAGTTGCAATCGCGTTCACGGCAGCAATCGTCTAGCAAGCAATTCTCTTTTGGAAAGCCTGGTATTTGCTAAAAGAGCAGCAAAGGATACGATCAAGCATTATAAACGACTTAGCCATCAGCAATCGACGATTAATATGGATGATTATCAAGATCTGGCAAAGTTAAGAGCTGATTATAAAACAATCATCCTAGAAGAAATTGAAAGGAGCAAGGTCATTGAACGAATCGATAACACAAAAGCTTAATATGGATCCACTTCTATTATTAGCCTTGCAAGAGGATATTACAAGTGAGGACATCACGACTAATGCCATTATTAAAGAGGGGTCTAGAGGACAGGTCGATCTGATTGCCAAAGAAGCAGGTATCATTGCCGGCTTAGAGGTTTTTCAGCGGGTGTTTGAACTATTGGATAAAAGAGCAAGCTTTGAATTCTATGTTAATGATGGAGATAGTGTTAAAGCTGGGGATCTCTTGGCAGTCGTTTTTGGAGATGTCAGAGCCCTTTTAACGGGAGAACGAACAGGTCTAAATTATCTGCAACGGATGAGTGGGATTGCAACTCATAGCCAAAGAATGGCAAAATATTTAAGCGGAACAAAAACAAAATTGTTAGATACAAGAAAAACAACCCCGAATATGCGGATTTTTGAAAAATATGCAGTTAAGATAGGCGGTGCTTATAACCACCGGTATAATCTTTCAGATGGGATTCTGATTAAAGATAATCACATTAATGCAGCAGGTGGGGTTAAAGAAGCCGTTAACGCAGCAAAAGACTATGCTTCCTTTGTCAGAAAAATAGAAGTTGAGGTTGAAAATCTGGATATGCTAGAAGAAGCATTAGAAGCGGGAGCAGATATTATTATGTTAGATAATATGGATCTTGCCACGATGAAAGAAGCAATAAAAATCATTGATGGCAGAGCATTAAGTGAATGCTCCGGCAATATAACTGAGGATAAACTAAAGGAATTGGGACAACTTGGTCTAGACTTTATATCTTGCGGGGCACTTACCCACTCGTCAGATATTCTTGATTTATCGATGAAAAATTTGAGGATTCTATAGTAACGCCTTGCTTTAAGAAA